>DAOTYM010000382.1:0-4803 GCA_034434775.1 Anaerolineae bacterium
CCCCATGGCCAGGAAAGCGGCTGTCATCATATCGGAGAAGTGGCCGGTCGCCCCACCGAAGACGAAGACGTAGATGGGAACGGCCTGAAGGGTCACGAAGAGGGCGACGAGGACGTTGAGGATGAAGAAACGGACGAAGTTCTTCCCCATGCCCCACCGGACCCCGTACCCCCATACCAGAGCGCCAACGACGTTGCATGCGGCGAAGGGCAGCGCCACGGGGCTTTGGACGAAGGCCAACACCACGTTGGTGACGACCCCAGTAAGCGCCCCCCACCACGGCCCCAAGGTGATGGCGACCACGGCGGTGCCGATCATGTCCAGAAAGGTGGGAAGGTGCAGGGCACTGTTGATCACCCCCCCAACGATGTTCAAGGCTGCCGCCACCGGCACCAGGGCTACCACATAGGTCATGGGAATCTTGACCCGTACGCTTTTGGTCTCAGCCGTCATGACGATCCTCCTTTCTGGTCCTGTCAAAGCAACCTCTTGTCTGTGTGCCCCTCAGATGATCCCGGAGAGCCCACGTGCAGAGCCTCGCTTCGGCCAGCATCACCTCCTTCCAGTTTACACCCCGATCCCGGGCCTGCCTTCAGCGCACCACTCAGAAAGGCCTTTACCTTCTGTAACACCCGGGCCTCACAGGAGATTCGCCAGCGGTCCGGCCAGTTCCTCCACCGAGAGCGCCACCTTGGGCAAAGCCGGGTGCTGCAGACGGCGCGAAAGTTCTGTAATCTGCGGGGGATGTAGATTGGTCTTCTGCATCAGCGCATCGTCAGCGAAAATCTCTCTCGGCGTCGCATCGCCGATGATCTGGGTGTTCCACAACACGATCACCCGTTCCGCGGCCCTGGCGATGAGGGGCATGTCGTGGGAGACGATCACCACGGTCGCCCCGTCCTCCTTCAGCCGGCGGATCAAGTTGTAGATAATGGTGACCCCCACGTGGTCCTGCCCTGTGGTGGGTTCGTCCAAAACGAACACCTGTGGCCTCATGGCGTAGATGGAGGCCATGGCCACCACCTTGCGCAGGGGGAAACTGATCCGGTAGGGGTGCATCTCCCTGTAGGGCTCCAGGTTGAAAAAGGCAATGGCGCCCTTGACCCGTTCGGCGACCTCCGTGGGGGACAGGCCCAAGTTGGTAGGCCCAAAGGCCAGTTCCTCTTCCACGGTTTTGGCGAACAACTGATGGTTGGGGTTCTGAAAGACGTACCCCACGTGGCGGGAGAGGGCGTTCACGGACTCGGTCGCTGTGTCCACACCGTTCACCACGACCCGTCCTCGGCTGGGCTTGAGCAGGCCGTTGAAATGCTTCACCAGCGTGGTCTTGCCAGAGCCATTCTGCCCGATGACGCCCACGACCTCGCCGCGCCTGATCTCCAGGTTCGCCTCCCGGAGGGCCACCACATTCCCGGGGTAGATATGCCACAGGTCTTCGCAGAGGATCACCACGTCTGACACAGTCAATAGCCTCCGATGTGGCTTTGTAGTGCCTGCAACGCTTCCTCCACCGTCACAGGATAGGAACCTCCCCATTTGCCATACTGGTGGTCCAACTCGTAGGCCAGTTGGGTCACCTGGGGAACGCGCACACCGATCCTGTCCAGCGTCTCTACCTCGCGGAACACGTCGTGAGGGGTGCCATTTAACACGATCTCCCCCTCATGCAGGGCGACGATGCGGTCGGCATGCAACGCCATCACCTCCACTTCGTGCTCGGCGATGATGATGGTCATGCCCCGCTCCTTGTTCAGTTGCCGGGCGACGCGGAAAACCTCCCTCTTTCCGAGAGGGTCAAGGTTGGAGGTGGGCTCGTCCAACACCAGGATCTCGGGATACATGGCCAGGGCAGCGGCGATGGCCAGGCGCTGCTGTTGGCCCCCAGATAGGGCCAGGGGGGAACGGTCGTCCAGGCCGTCCAGTTCCACGATCCTGAGAACCTCCGCGATGCGCCGAAGCATCTCTTCTCGGGGCACCCCCAGGTTCTCCAAACCCAGGGCCACTTCCTCTCGCACGGTCATCTGGCTGAGTTGATACTCGGGGTTGTCAAAGACCATGCCCACTTTCTTCGCCATTTCCCGCACCGGCTTGTCCAATGTGCCCACGCCATCCACGAGGACGCGGCCGGAGAATTCTCCCATCGTCATATGGGGCACAATGCCGTTGAGGGATAGGCACAGGGTCGTCTTCCCAGCGCCCGTCCGACCCAGGAGGGCGACATACTCACCCCGCTTGATCCGGAGGTTGATGTCCTTCAGGGCGGGCCGGTCTGTGCCCAGGTACTGGTAGGTCAAATGCTCCACCACGATGATGTCGTCTTGCATCTGCATCGCTCCCGCCCACGGAGAGAGTTATTGGTGCCGGAACTGCAGCACGAAGGAACCAGCTAGGGCCAAGAACCCAACGATCGCGCTGAAGAAAAGGGCAATGGCGAAGGCCGGCGGCCAGTGGATCTGCTTGCTCCAATCGGGAGTGCCGAAACGGATGACATAGTAGATGGTGCCGGCCAAGAAGAGGACGGCCAGGGAGGTCAGCACATAGTCAATCGGACGGGCGCTGATCTCGCGGAGGCTGGTCTTTTTCCCTGACGAGCCGAAGGCGCGGGATTCCAGGCTCATGGAAAGCTGTTGCACCCGTTCTATCGCTCCCGCAAAGACGGGCACCATGCTGGGCACCAGGGCTCCAATGCCCGTGGCCTTCATCCCTCGCGCCCGTTGCGCGTTGAGGACGATGTTGAATTCCCTCTGCAGGATGGGGATCAACTGAAGGGTGTTGAGGATCATGAAGTTCAAGGTATAGGGGACCCCCAGCCGGCGCAGAGAGGCGAACAGGTCACCTGGATGGGTGGTCATCACCCCCA
Source organism: Anaerolineae bacterium (assembly GCA_034434775.1). Classification (GTDB taxonomy): domain Bacteria; phylum Chloroflexota; class Anaerolineae; order DTPP01; family DTPP01; genus DAOTYM01. Next base: position 2,861 of record DAOTYM010000382.1, read on the forward strand.
CGAGAGCCACCGTTGCCGCGGCGGTGATCATCAAGGCAAACACCAAGCCGCTGTACACCCCTTCCTGATAGATAGTTAACGGGCCCAGAGGGACCACAGGGTTCCAAGGACGGGGATAGGCCGGCGCGACGAACTGGAAGAAGATCAAGGCACACACCACCGGCAGGAGCACCCGCATGCTCTGCTTGTAACTGCGCCAGGTTCTTGAGAGCCAGACCAAGCAGATCCCCACGAGGGTTACAATGGCTAAGACCAGCGGATTGCGCATGAAGAAAGCGAACAGCATGATGGAGACGATCCAAGCGAGCTTCGTGAGGGGGTGTAGCCGATGGAGGAAAGAGTTCCCGGGGATGAAGAGCATGATCGGTGCAAGCACGGCTGACACGGTATCCGTCCCTCCGGCATCAATTTCTAGCCATGAGACCCAGTGGAACTCGTCAAGTGTTCACGGTCCCATTCAATGAGGATCCGCAAGGCCTCCACCGCGGTCTCAATGAGTGGGTTCAGGTCGGGCAAGGGGTGGGAGTCTTCCGGCGAGGGGCTCTCTGGCCCGTCCTCGGGGGAAGTGAGACCTCCCACCAGCAGCACTGCTGAGGCCCGTTTGCCCAAAACGCTGGAGACCACAAAGAGGGTGGCCGCCTCCATTTCAGAACAGAGCACACCACCTTGAACCCAGGCCTGCCACCGCTCCAAGAGCCGTTTGGCAATGGGCATCCTCTTGGGCTGGACCTCACCGTAGAAGGAATCTTTGGAATGCACGATGCCTACATGGTGCCGCGCTCCCACACGGTGGGCTGCGCGCCTCAGTGCCCACACCACGTCAGGATCGGCCACGGCTGGGAATTCTACGGGCATGTATTGGCTGCTCGTCCCCTCATCGCGCACGGCCGCCGTGGCGATGACCAAATCCCCTATCTGGGTGCAAGGTTGCATGCCGCCGGAGGTTCCCACACGGATGAAGGTATCCGCTCCGATCGCCGCCAGTTCCTCCACGGCGATGGCTGTGGAAGGGCCGCCGATCCCGGTGGAGGTCACAGAGACCTTTTCACCCAAGAGGGTACCAGTGTAGGTGGTGAACTCGCGGTTTTGGGCGACGCGCACGGCATCGTCAAAATGCTCCGCGATGAGGGCACAGCGCCCCGGGTCTCCGGGGAGAAGCACGTAACGGCCTACGTCCCCCGGGGCGCATTGGATGTGGTACTGTGTGGGCATCTGGGGTCTCCTAATTAAGCTGAGTATACCTCGGCTTCCAATTTTTGTCAAACTGCTGGGCAAGTCCGTTTGTTCAATGAGTAAACGAACCTGCGGCCGCGAGCGTCCCATTCCGTCGGCCGATCTGTTGGCGGCCAGCTTTGTTTGGGGGGAAGGGCCAGGGGCTTCAGAGGGTCTGGCGCACGGTGGCGCTCTTGGGGCGGTAGATGGGCTCCCGGTGGGCCAGGCCCACGCACGCCTCCAGGGAGCCCAGGCCCAGTTCCTGGATGAGGCCGTCCAGTTCCCGCTGGATGCGGGTGAAGGCCGCCGGGCCCTCCGCCATGGGCGCGCTGCAGACCTGCACCGCCTGGGCCCCAGCCAGGATCAACTGGAGGGCGTCCTCGCCGGTGACCACGCCACCGCACCCCAGGATGGGGACCTGGACCGCCTCGTACAGGCGGTAGACGGCGGCCACCGCCAGGGGGAGGATGGGGCGGCCCGAAAGGCCGCCGAAGCCAGTGGAGAGGGTGGGCCGCTGCCGGCGCACGTCAATCTGCATGGCTGGGAAGACGCTGTTGATGGCCGTCAGCGCATCGGCGCCGGCGTCCTCAGCAGCGCGGGCGTTCTCCACGATGTCGCCCACGAAGGGCGCCAGCTTCACGATGACCGGGATGGCCACGGCCCCCTTGACCGCCCGCACCACCCGGGCGAGGAGGTTGTCGTCCGCTCCTGCCGCCCACTTGAAGTTCAGT
>DAOTYM010000383.1:0-2122 GCA_034434775.1 Anaerolineae bacterium
GCAGGGTCCCGGGGTGGCTGGCGGCTCTCGTCCATGGATGCTCTCTCGGCGTGGGAGGGTCAGGTCCCGGCCGCGGGGGGCTCTTTCCGCCGGGCCGAGAGGGGCTGGCCGGTGGCCCCGTGCCGGACCTGCTGGATTTCCGCCAGGATGCTCAGGGCGATCTCCGCGGGGGTGCCGCCGCCCAGGTCCAGGCCGATGGGGGCGCGGATGCGGGCAAGGAGGTCCTCCGGCACGCCCTCCTCCCGCAGGGCGCCCAGCACGGCGCGCACCTTGCGGTGGCTGCCGATCATGCCGATGTAGGCCGCGGGCGTGCGGACCACCCGGCGCAGGGCCTCCAGGTCGGTCCGGTGGTCTTCGGTCACCACGACGACGTAGGTATAGGCATCCACGCCCTCTGGGTCCAGGGCAGGGCGTGTCCCGCGCTCTGGGTGCACATCCACCACGTCCACCCGGTAGCCCACCAGGCGGGCCATCTCGGCCAGGGGCTGCCCGATGTGGCCTCCGCCGACGATCAGGAGGCGGGGAGGCGGGGCGAAGACCTCAATGAAGGCCGTCGCTTCGCCGCCGCACAGCATGCCCACGGCGTCCTCGCCGCTCTCCCGCAGGGCGTAGTGGACCAGGCGGGACCTCCCCTCGCGCAGGGCCTGCTGGGCGTCCTCGCGGAGGCGCTTCTCCAGGGCACCTCCGCCCACGTTCCCCTGGAAGCGGCCGTCGGCCCACACCAGGCCCTTGAACCCCACCTTGGCCGGGGAAGCCCCCCGGACCTCCACGATGGTGACCAGGGCCACCGGGTCGTGGCGCTCCAAAGCATCCAGAAGGGTGCGGAAGATCTCCTGCACCGTTCACCTCCCCCTACAGGACCATCTGTTCGGGCCAGTCCAGCATCATCACCCGGACCCTGCTCCCCGCGGGGAGGCTCCTGGCCTCCTCGGGGATGATGGCCAGGCCTTGCGCGCGGACCATGGAGAGGAGGATACCCGACCCCTGCTCCCCCGTCAGACGGGCCACGAACTGGTCCCCTTCCCGGGCGACCTGGACCCGCAGGTAGTGGCGTCGGCCGTCCTTGCGGGGGATGGGGTCGGCCAGGATGGCCTCAAGGGTGGGCTTTTCCAGTTTCGTCTTGCCCAGCATCTTGAGGATGGCGGGGCGGGCGAAGAGTTCAAAAGCGACCATGGCTGAGACCGGGTTCCCGGGTAGCCCCAGGAGGGGCACGCCCTGGATGTGGCCGAAGGCCAGGGGCTTGCCCGGCTTCATGCGCACCCGCCAAAAGCGCATCTCCCCTTCCGCGGCGAGGACCTTCTTGACCACGTCAAAGTCGCCCATGGAGACCCCACCGGAGGTGAGGAAGAGGTCCACACCCTGCTGCAGCCCGGCGCGGATGCGGGCGGTGAGTTCGCCGCTGTCGTCGCGGGCTATCCCCAGGAGGAAGGGCTGGCCCCCGTAGCGGAGGACCTGGGCGGCGTTGGAGTAACTGTTGGCGTGGCGGATCTTCCCCGGCTGCCACGGGGCGTCAATGTCAATCACCTCGTCGCCCGTGGCCAGGATGGCCACCCGGGGCCGGCGGTGCACCTTGACGCGGGGGCGGCCCAGGGCGGCCAGCATGCCGATCTCCTGGGGCCGCAGTTCCGTGCCCCTGGGGAGGACCAACTGCCCTCGCCGCACGTCCTCGCCAGCCTCGCGGACCTCCTTGCCCTTGGGGACCTCCTGGAAGATCTCCACCCACTCCCCGTCCTCGCGGGTGTCCTCAAAGCGGACCACGGCGTCGGCCCCCGGGGGGATGGGGGCGCCGGTCATGATGCGGATGGCAGTCCCCGGCTGCACTGCAGCGTCTGTCACGTAGCCGGCGGGCAAGTTCTGGAGGATGCGCAGGCGGACGGGGTGGGAGGGGCTTGCGCCGCGGGTATCCTCGGCCCGGACGGCGTAGCCATCCATGGCCGTGTTAGGGAGAGGCGGGATGTCCATGTCGGCGTGGATGTCCTCGGCCAGGACGCGGCCCAGGGCTTCCAGGATGGGGATGGACTCCACCTCCAGGGGGGAGAAGGCCTTGAGGACCTCTTGGGTGGCCTCTTCCACGCTGAGCATGGGGTAGGTCTCTTCTGCGTCCACGGGACTCTCCTCAGGC
>DAOTYM010000384.1:0-1851 GCA_034434775.1 Anaerolineae bacterium
TCCTTGGACGCCTTGGGGTCCTGCCACTGGGCCATACCCGAAGCCCGAGTCATGCCATAGACCTGGGTGCCGGCCATCATGGCCTGCCCGGCCGCGACCCCGTCGCGCGTCAGGCTTTCTGGGTCCATCAGCTTCTCATCCAGGGCCGTCTTGACCCACTTGATGTGCTGCTCCAGCGTGCTCCCAGGGATGGGGTTGCCGTTGGCATCCAGGAACGTGGGCTCCAACTTGTCGTTGAAGAACTCATCGCCCCGGGACATGAGCATGGCAGTGACGATTTCAATGGAGAAGGGTTCTTGCTGGGACCAACCGAAGCCAATGGGGTATTCCACCAGGCCCTTCTGCTTGATGATCCTGGCATGCTCCAGGACGTCCTCCCAAGTCTCCGGAGCCTTGTCAATCCCTGCCTCTTTGTAGATGCGCGTGTTGTAAATGAAGGCAATGGGGTCGGCGTAATAGGGGAGGCCGTACAGTTCCCCTTTGTAACTCATCCCAGCCAAGGTGTAGGGGAACATGTCCTTCGCCAGGGCATCTACCTGATCCTTGGGGAAGACGTCTTTGAGCGGCACGATCCAGCCGGCGCTGGCCCACTCTTGGAGCCAGTGGTCGGAGCCATAGAGGATGTCCGGCACCCCGGTTCCCCCTACGAAGTTGGCAACTACGGTGTCATGGTACTGGCCCCAGTTGTAGTCGGTGAGTTTGACGGTGACCCCAGGAGCCGTGGCCTGGAACTTGTTGATGTTGTCCTGGATCATGTCCACGGCATAGGTCCAGACCACGAAGTCCAGAGTGACCTCCTGAGGTGGTGGCACTGGCGTAGGAGCGGGGGGTTTCGTGGGTTCAACGGGTTTCGGGGTGGGCTCTGGCGCCTTTGTGGGCGGTACGGGTGTGGGGGTCGCTGCAGGCGCGCAAGAGGCCACCAGCATCAGGACCACAACGACCGCAAGCAATGCCTTCAGGTTTTTCATTTCTCCCTACCTCCTGACCCTGTGGTGGTGTGGGGACCGAAGGTTACCCTTCCGATCCAACAAAGCCAACACAACATAGCCAACTCGCTCCTTCCTCTTTTGTCCTCCCCTCCTTTCCTCGTGCTTTCCGTAATGTCTACAGCCTCCGCAAGGCCGACCTTGCCGCGTCCAAGGTGAACTCCACGTCCTCCTCGGTGTGGGCCGTGGAGAGGTACCACAGCCCACGCGGGATGCACCGCACCCCTTCGTCCAGCAGGAGGTCGGCAAACCGATGGCCCTTCCCCTCGTCCACGTGCCGGACGTACGAGCGGTAGTCGTAGATCGGTTGCCCGTCGGTGAAGGCCAGGTGGAACATGGGGCCAGGGCCCTGGACCTGGGCCTCCACCCCCATCTCCTCCAACATCTCAGCCAGGCCATCCCGCAGCCGTGCGCCCAACGAGGTCAGGCGCTCGTAGACCCCGTCTCCCTTCAGGACGGAGAGGGTGGCCAGCGCAGCCGCCATGGCCACCACGTTGCTGTTGAAGGTGCCGGAATGGTTCACCCGCCCATCCGCGATCCACTCCATCAGGTCCCGCCTCCCGGCGAGGCAACTGATGGGGAACCCACCCCCCATGGCCTTCCCGAAGACGGCCAAGTCTGGCGTGACGCCCAAGAACCCCTGCGCGCCTCCCAGCCCCACCCGAAAGCCGGTGATGATCTCATCAAAGATGAGGACAACGCCGTGCCTGCGACAGGCCTTTTGGACACCCTCCAAATACCCCGGCTTCGGGAGGATGCAGCCGGTGTTGCACATGATCGGCTCCATGATCACGGCCGCTACCTCTTCGCCGCGGGCCTCCAGCGCCTCTTCCAACGCCTCTAGATCGTTCCACGGGAGCACCAA
>DAOTYM010000385.1:0-17504 GCA_034434775.1 Anaerolineae bacterium
CGGTGATGATGCGGAGCAGGGTGCTCTTGCCGCAGCCGGAAGGCCCCAGCAGGGTGACGAACTCGCCCTCGTCCAAGGTCAGGTTCACGTCCTCCACAGCGGTGAAGAGCCGCGGGCCACTGCGGTAGACCTGGCTGACGTGCTGCAGTTCCAGAAGGTGACGGTTTGCGGCCATGGTCACTCCATCCGGTACCGCTCTTCAGCCAAGCGGTACAGCCTGCGCCACAGGAGACGGTTGACGAGCACCACCGTGAGCACCATGCTCAGCGTCGCGGCCAGGAGCAGGGGGTAGTCCCCCTGCATGGTCGCCTGGGCGATGGTGGCGCCGATGCCCAAGGTGGCGTGGACCTGCCCGCCGAACTCCACATGCTCGGCCACGATGCTGGCGTTCCACGCCCCTCCGCTGGCCGTGATGCCGCCGGTGACGACGTACGGGAACAGGGCCGGGAGGATCAAGGTGCGCCAGCGCTGCCAACCCCTCAATTGTAGCAGGGATGTCGTATATTTCAAATCCTGGGGGATGGCGGACGCCCCGGCGATGACGTTGAACAGGACGTACCACTGGGTGCCAGTCAACATCAAGAGCAGGGCGGCCAGGTCCAGGCCCCCCGGCAGGCGGAGGACCAGGAGCAGGAAGACCGGGAACAGCGCTGTGGCTGGCACCGAGGCGACCACCTGGACGATGGGCTGCAGCCAGGTGGCCAGGCGGGGGTTGGACCCGATGGCCACCCCCACCGGGACCGTCCAGGCCAGGGCGATGGCCAGGGCCACCGTCACCCGCAGGAACGTCGCTCCCACCCCCACGAGGATGGCGACCCACCCCGCCAGGGGGACGGCGAGGAGCATGCCCGCGGCCCGGTACGCCCCGTAGAGCAGGGCCAGGCCCAGGGCTCCCCCGGCCAGGATCCAGGCCTTTGAGAGGCCAGCCTCTTCCGCTGGGGGCTTCTGGGCAAGAGAACGCCGCAGGAACAGGGCATCCATCCCCTCACCAAGGGGCTTCAGGACCGCCTCGGTAAACCACCCCACCAGGCGGGAGTTGTGCAGAGCGTCGTAGAACCAAGAGGTAGGCGGGTTCTCGCTCTCCACCATCTCCAGTTTGAACCGGTCCGACCAGGCCAGGAGGGGGCGCCAGACCAGTTGGTCCAAGAGCACGATCACCAGGATGAGGGTCCCGACGCCCCAGGCGATGGCCTGCACATTCCCCCGATTGGCCGCCTCCTGCAGGTAGGTTCCCAGCCCTGGCAGGCGGAAGTCGCGCTCCCCCACGGTGAAAGTCTCGGCCGCCATCAGGAAGAACCAGCCGCCCGCCCAACTCATCATGCTGTTCCAGATGAGGCTGATGGCGGCGAAGGGGAGTTCCAGGTGCCTGAACCGCAGCCAGGGGTTGAGCCGGAAGGTCGCGCTGGCCTCGCGCAGTTCCCCGGGGATGGTGGTCAGGGACTGGTACCAGGCAAAGGTGAGGTTCCACGCCTGGCTGGTGAAGATGAGCACGATGGAAGCCAGTTCCGCGGCCACTCCCTGAGGCAGGATGGCGCTGAAACTCAAGAGGACTACCGGGAGGAAGGAGAGGATGGGCACGCTCTGCAGGACGTCCAGGAGCGGCATCAGCACCTGTTCCGCGCGGCGGTGGGAGGCGGCCAGGTACCCGTAGGCCAGGGAGAAGATCAGGGAGAGGACGTACGCGGCAGCCATGCGCCCGACGGAGAAAGCGGCGTACCGGGGCAGGGCCTGGGGCGCAAGGGAGATCTCGGGGCCAGCCACCGCAGGGGGAGCGCCGATGGCCAGACGCACGCCCGCATAGATCAGGACGGCCACGGCGACCACCACAACGGCGTCGCCCCAGGTCATGGGACGCTGGAGCGGCTGTCCCGGGCGGAAGAGGCGAGAGAAGCGCGGCATGATCCTCCTCGCAGGCTCAAGGGATGCAAACGCTCCCCGAGGCGGGGGAGCAAACGGATCAGGGTTTGACCGGAGAGGCGCTTCCCTCCCGGTCCACAGAAGGCGGAGGCGCTGGCACCGCTGACGAGGCCAGCGGCCTCCCCAGCCCCTCCGCGGTCAACGGGCTAGCGGGGTTGCGCCCGCCGTTCGGACCTCAGCGTCTGCTGCGCAGGCGCCGTGCCGCCACGGCGATGCCCCCCAGCCCCAGCCCCACCACCGCGGCCGTCGCCAGGCCCAGGCCGGTTTGCGGCGTTGTCTCCGGCTGGGCCGGCGTGGGCGTGGCCGCAGGTGCCGGCCCTGCTGCCTCCGGCGTGGCCCCGCCGCCAGCGCCGGCCGCTTCACCCGTGGCCGTAGGCGTGGGCGTCGGCACCGGCGTCAGTGGCACGACCACCGGCGTGTTGGTGGGCTTGGGGGTGGGAACGGCCGTGGGGACTCCCGCCGGCGTCTCCGTGGGGATAGGGGTGGGCGTCTCCTCCGCCGCGGTCACGGCTGGCGGCTGGGACGCCGGCTTGGGCCGGTACACCGTCCAGACCCCGATGGCGATCAGCCCGATGGCCAGCAGGGCGACCAGCCCGATCGTCACCGCCAGGAACAATCGGTTCTGTTGCAGCATCTCCCTCTCCTTTGCGCCTGATCGGCGGACCTCCGCGGTTGACGCGCCTTGTCAACCTCACCGGCCCACGCCGGGCCTCTCATCCCATCAGCGCCAGGTTGTTCCACGGGACGAAGACGAGTTCGCCCCCCTCCAGTTGCACCCGCGCGCCCCACCGCGGCGCGCCATCCACCGGCTGGGGGTGCAGCGGGAGGGCCTGGACCACCCCCACCTTGCCCATATGAGGGCCCCGCAGCACACGGACCCGGGCCCCCACGGCCACCCCGGCCGGCGGCTCGGGGGCTGGCTCCCCCGACTCGGGCACGGGGATGGCCACCTCCGGCCCCCGCTGGGCGTGCACTCCCGGCGCACACCCCAGGAGCGAGACTTCATCCCCCTCGTGCTGCGCCAGGAGCGCGTAGGCATCGGCGTTCATGGGCGCGGTCCCGAACCCCTCCGTGACCACGAGCGGCAGGCCCACCTCCTCCGCCACCGCCAGGACCCGCGCCCGCAGGCTCCCAGCGATGACGCCCTGGGCCTGGACCTTGGCCAGTTCCTGGAGCGCCTCGGCCGAGTCCAGGAACCCGCAGACCACCACGCTCCCCCGGCAGGAGATGTCCACCGCTGCCCGGTCCAGGGGGTCGGTGCGGCCAGCCACGACCTTGAGGACGCCGTACCCCTCACCGCCGGTCCCCCAGGCCCCCTCCACCAGCGCGGCCTGCGTCTCCACCACGGCCCCCCGGGACTCCACCACCCGCACCACACGGCCGCGCAGGTAAGCCCGCACCTCCAGGGGGCGGGGTTCTCCCTCCAGGAGGACCCACCTCCCCACGATGCGCCACAGCCGGCCCTCCGCGGGGGCCCTGGCGGCGCGTCCACCGAGGCCCAGGGGGCCCCGGCGCACGGCCAGCGGCTCGCCGGCCTTCACCGTCTCGCCCAGTTCCTTCGTCAGGTAGGGCCGGATGTCCTCATCTCGGAGCCTCAGGTCGCGGACCACGTCCACGGCCTGGATGTGGCTGGGCAGGTGCAAGCGCGCCACCACGTCCATGGCCTGGACGAAATCCCCCACCTGGACCAGCACCTCCCCAGGCTCCGGCAGGAGCCTCTCCCTCCGCAGGATCGTGCGCTCTGTCACCCGGGTTATCCGCGGTACCCACATGGCGTCCCCTCATCCCTTGTGTTCACGCGCCCAACGCCCAATGCCACTCCTGGACCTTCTGGCGGCGCGCCCCGGGCTCGGCGGGGAGGCTCAGCGGGCGGCCGCGGGCATCCACCACCACCCCCAGCACGCCCCCGTCGGCGTAGACGCGCGTCGTGCGGCCCCGGTGGGCCGGCCCCAGGTTGAACCCTCGGCCAGGGCGCAGTTCCAGTTCGGCCCTCTCGCCCAGGGCCAGGGGGATCACCTCCAGCGTCCCCGCCCGCACCTCCACGCCCAGCGTATCGCCGTTCTCATAGCGGACCCGCACGCGGAGGGCCAGGTCGCCTTCCCGGCCGCGGCCCTCCAGGCACACGGCCGTCCCCAGTTTGAGGAAGGCGTCCTGTTCCAGGACCTGGGCAGCGGCCAGCGGCTCCACAGATGCCACAGCCCCCAGGGCCGGCCCCAGGAAGGTGGCATCCACCGCCAGGACCGTGACTCCGACGGGCTGGAGCGCGTCCAGCAGGATGAGCGCGGCCTGGCTGGGCCGGGGCAGGTGCCCCAGGAACCCGCCGCAGCCGACGACGAGGTCCCAGGGAAGGCCCGGCCGCAGCCCCGCCCTCTCCAGGGCCTGGGCGATGCACTCCCGCGCCAGAGCCTGCTCCACCAGGAGTTCCCGCCCCACCTGGCCCATGGTGAAGGGATGCGCCCCCAGCGTGGCAGCCACCTCAAGGACTTCCTCCGGGGCGATGGCCTCCGGCAGCCACAGGGCCAGGCGTTCGGGCGAGGGCTTCGGGCCGCCGCTCCCCCACGCGCCCATCCCCAGCCCCGGAAGGCTGCGCAAGGTGAAGGCCTGGCCCCTCTGGGCCGCCACGGTGGTCGTGCAGGCCCCCAGGTCCACGGCGAGGACGTCCATGCCCGCCTGCAACCCCAGGTAGCGCACGGTGTGGCCCAGGGCGCGGGCCGTGGTCTGCAGAGGGTGCTCGCTCCACGACCGGAGGAGGTCCAGGCTGGGGTCCCAGTGGGATGCCTTCTCCAGGTACAGGCCCTCCAGGGCGTTCTGCGCGGGGACCAGGCGCTCCCGTTCCGCCGAGGGGCGGACGTTCTCCACCGCCAGAACGCGGTAGGCCGGCCCGGCGATCTCCTCCACCGTCTGGCGCAGGCGGCTGTTGCCCCCGTACAGGAGGACGGGGCGCGCCTCCTCAGAGAGGGCCAGGGCCGCGAGGGAAAGCGCCTCCACGCCGCGGCGGATGGGCCCCTCCGCCCCTTCCTCGGTCCCTCCAACCAGGAAGACCACGTCCGGCCGCAGGCGCTGGAGGCGGGCAGTCAGGCCACCGACGTCGTCCAGGACCGCCGGGTCCACCAGGGAGAGGACGTCGCACACCGTCGCATAGGGGGCCTGGCAGGCCCGCATCCCGCTGGCCAGGCTCTGTTCCTCCACCAGCCCGACCAGCCAGACCCGCAGGGGCGGCGGCGCGCTCAGGGTGGCCACGAGGGCATCCACCCCGCTCCCATCGGCCCGCTCGGGGACGATGGGGAAGCCGCGCTCGCTGAGCAGGGCGCGGCCGGTCACCTCCGCCACCCGCTGGATGGCGCGTCGCACGCCGGCCAGCACCTCCTCGCCCGTTGCGGCCTGGGTCAACGCCTCGCCGCAGGCCACCAGGCGGTATGTGCCCTCCACCCTCTCCACCAGGATGGCCCTGCTGAACACCGAGCCGCAGTCCACGGCCAGGATGGACCCAACCTGGCGGGCGGAATCGTCCTTGGGGGTCTCTGCCTGGAACGTCATGGGCGTGTCCACTCCCTCCTGTGGCCTTCCGTCACGGGATCAGGCTCCAGATCTGGTTCCACAGGAACTGCACCCGTGCGATGAGCAGGGAAAGGCGCGAGATCGTGGCCCCGGCGAAGAGGGCACCGAAGGCGACGAGGAGGGTCCAGCGCCCCACCGCCACCCAGGCCCGCCGGATGCCCCCGGCTACGCCGCGCCCCTCCCGCGCCGCCGTGAAATAGAAGTAGAGCAGCGTGCCGAGGGTCCCCACGGCCAGGATAGCCGCGTCCACCACGCCGCCCCACTGGCCGCCGTAAGAGGCTGGGTTGAGGGAGATGAGGCTGGCCCGCACCTGGGGGTAGAGCGTCCCCAGGAGCGCACCGCCGATGCTCAGGGCGGCCCCCACGCCGAAGAGGAACCCCATCGGGAGGTTCGCCCACCACGACCACCGGGCCCGCACCCTGGCCAGGAGGAGGAGGCCCAACAGCAGGGGGACCAGGAAGGGCCAGTTGGCCACGGGGTCAGTGGCCAGGGGGGTCCAAAGCCGTGGCACGAGCACCGTCCGCCAGACCACGACCACGGCGTACCCCACCGCCACCCCCACGAAGAGGTGCTCGGCCAGCCGGAAGAGGGGGTTGTCGCCCAGGAGGTAACTGAACACCATCAGGGTGAGGACGAAAGCCACCCACCCCCCCAGGACATCGGCGTGCAGGAGGTCCACCATGTTCCCTCACTCCCCCTGGCGGCCCAGACCGAAGAGCAGGGCCACGTTCCCCACGATGACGATGAAGGCCAACGCCAACACGCCGCCGGCCAGGGCCTCCATGCTGCTCTGGCCAGCCAGGTAGACGCCGCGGAGCGACTCGTAGGCTGCGGCGCCGGGAGTGCCACCTGCAAGCCCGGCCAACTGGCGAGGCTCCGTCTCGTGGTACGGCTGCAGGGCGGGCAGGGCTCCAGCGCTCACGCCAGCCACCAGGGGCACCCCGTGCTGGGCCCCCACCTGTTCAATCCACCGCCTGACCTGCTGGGCATCCGAGGCCAGGACGACGATCAGGCGGAAGTCGTCCACACCCCGCACCCCCGCGGCCGCCTCCCATTGGGCCAGGGCCTTCCCCTGCACGTAGTCCCGGTCCAGCGCGGCCAGGCCTCCGGCGCCGCTCAGGGCCCGCAGGCCCAGTTCATCGCCGGGGAGGTACCCCAGGTTGAGGTAGTGGGCTCCGTAGGTATACACCCCTTGGGTCCGGGCCAGGCCGTCCAGGGTCTCCTGGGCCAGGGGCGGGCCGGCCGGCAGTTGGCTCACGACGAAAAGGCGCGCCCCCCGCTGCATCAGGTGGCCCAGGATGGCCTCTGCCAGGGGCAGGAGCTCCCCGGCCGAGGCAGGGTCCACATCCCAGCCCACCAGCACAGCCTCCCCAGGCTGCACCTGCTCCACTGCGGCGTAGAGGGCCTGCACCGCAGGCGGGACGGCAGGCCGCAGGTTCAGGAGGGGCCGCCCAGTGACGCCGTTCCACACGGTGGGGATGCCCACGGCGGCCAGGAGGAGCAGGCTCACCAGCCACCGGCCCCAGAGGGGGAACCGCTTGGCCTTCGGCCGCGCCGGGGGCTCCTCGGGCGGAGGTTCCGCGAGCACCTGGCGGAAGAGGTTGGCCTCCGAAGCCCCCACTGGAGAGGGCGCGGGGCCTTTCGCCTTCTCTTCCCGAACCTCCAGCACCTCCGGCACCGCGGGCACCAGGCCCGAGATGCCCTGCAGGAGCCCTGTGCCCTCCTCGCCCTCCGCCGCGGGCCCGCGCGCCAGGGGGGAGAAAGGCGCCAGCCAGGGCGGGATCTCCCCTGGCACAGCCTCGCCCTCTTCTGGCACGCGCGCCGCCGGGACCGCCTCGGCAGGCGGAGGAGGCGGCACCCTGAGCCATTCGGGGAGCATCTCCTCCTCTTCAGCCTCGGCTCGCCCGGGCTCCAGAGGGGCTTCCACAGGGGGCGGCACAGCCTCGGCCGCTTCTCCTGGGGCCCGGATTTCCTCCGGGGTGGGCCCCACCAGCCAGGGAGGCGAGACCTGTTCTCCTGGAGGCGGTGGGGGCGGGACCTCTTCCGCTGCCTCTTCCTCAAGGCCCTCCAGCCAGGGCGGGATCTCCAGAGGCAGGGCCTCTGCCGCCCCTGGAGCCTCTGCTTCCAAGGGGGACGGGGCCTCCTCCGGGAGGGGCCCTTCGGCGCCCACGGCGGGCTCCGCAAAGACGGGCACCTGGGGATAGGCTGCCCCCTCCTCTGTCAGCCAGGCTGGGGGCTGGACCTCTTCCCCTTCCTCCTCCAGCGGAGGGAGGGAGGCCCGCAACTTGCGGAGCCAATCCGGCACCCCCTCTTCCTCTGACGGCGCAGCCGGGACCTCGGGGGGCGCTTCCTCAACCGCCTCTTCCTCCGGCACCGCGCCCACGCCAGAGCGCAACTCCCGAAGCCAGCCCGGGCCTTCCCCTGGAGGGGCAGCCGGGACCTCGGGGGGCGCTTCCTCAACGGACTCTCCCTCCGGCACCGCGCCCAGGCCAGAGCGCAACTCCCGAAGCCAATCCGGCAGATGCTCCTCTTCCAGAGGCGCGGCTGGGGCCTCCTGGACAGGCTCTTCCCCGGCCGCTTCCGGCTCCAGGCCGGTCAGCCACTCCGGGATCAGCGCCCCTTCTTCCCCAGCCGCCGGCCCTTCAGCCTCCGCCTCGGGGGGCGTTTCCAGAAGGCGCGACGGAAGGGAGAAGCCGGTCACCGGCACGCCTTCGGGTTCCTCGGGCTCTGGCTCGGGGGCCACGGTCACGAGGCGCGCTCCGCACTTCTGACAGAACAGGCGGGTCACAGGGTTGAAGGTGCCGCACTCCGGGCAGGCGATGCCTGTGGAGGGCGCGGCTAGGCGCGCCCCACACTCGTTGCAGAACTTGCTGCCATCCCGGTTGGCTGTCCCACAGTTCGGGCAGTAGATCATCGTCCATCGCTCCTCGGCCTACCGGGCATAGGGCCGGTCCATGCCCATGAGCAACCGGAGGCCTGTCGCCACAGTCCCCAGGGCCACGCCGAGCAGGACGCCGCGCACCCCAGCCGTCGTCGGCACAGCGACGACCCACTGGGCCGCACGGGGCAGCGCCTCGCCCAACCACGCCCCGACCGGGCTCTGCCCGATCAGGACGACGAGGCCGGCCACGAGCATGAGGAGGGCCTCCGGGCGGCGGACCTGGAAAGCCCGGTAGGCAGCCGTGGCCATGTAGAAGGCCAGGAGGGCGAAGAAGGTGGCCTGCAAGGGGAACTGCACATATCGGAACACCCAGGAGACGAGGTCACCTTGGGGGCCGCTCGGGTCCAGGATGCCCACCACCAGCACCACCCACAGGGCCAGGATCAGGATGAGGCTGTAGGGCCACCCTTCCTGGCGGCGCCCCACCCGCCGGAAGTGGGACGCCAGCACGTTGTAGGCTCCCGCCAGGAGCGCGAAGGCGGCCAGGATGGCCGCCCAGTCGGTGAGCACCCATCCGATCAGGTCCAGGTACGGGTTCTGGATGAAGAGGTCCAAGAGAACCAGAAAGCCCGCGGCCAGGGCTGCGGTTGTGGGCAAGATCCTCCGCACCAGACACCTCCTCGGCACCTAGACCAGCACGGTCTTGACCACGATCCCGACGACGATGACGACAACGAGGAGCAAGCGCATCCAATCCTGGGCCAGCAGGCTGCCCACGTGGGCCGGGTCCCCCCGCAGGTAGGCCCCTGCGGCGAAGAGTTCCTCCCCCAGGATGGGATGGTGGGCCGTGGCCTGGACGAAGGGGAGCACGGGAGGCTGGGCCGCCCCACCCACCTGCTCCAGCCCCTGGTGCGCCGCGGCTTCCGCCATCAGCAGGTACTCGTCGCCGAACCGCCCGGCCATGAGGTGGGCGGCAAGGGGCGTGTGGTTGACCGTGTCCATCACGCCAGCCGCGTACGCGGCCGGCTCCGGGGCGACCAGGCGCGCGCTCAGGTGGTCGTACTCACCGGGCAGGCCCTGCTCCTCGTAGCCCCCCCGCAGGACGCCCTGGGCCGCCAGGAGCAGGGTCGGGTCCCCTGTGGTCACCAGGGGCCTGGCCCCGTACGCGGCAGCCTGCCGGCCGGCGGCATCCAGGAGGTCCAGGGCGGCGAGGGACTCCGCGGCCGCGGTGCCGTGTACGCCGCCCGTCCCCAGGGAGAGGTGCAGCGCCCTGCCGGACTCCGCGGCGAGGCCCACCAGGCCGCGCAGGCGCGCGAAGGCGGGAAGGGGGCGCAGGAAAGGCCGCTTGCCCGCCCTGACCCGCGCCCGGAAGAACAGGAGGGTGGGCACGAAGAGGAGCAGGAAAGCCAACATCAAGGCTTGGGGAATGCCCAGGCTGCTCCCTGCCAAAAGGCTCGCCAGGACGTCCATAGGAGTCCTCCCGCCTAGCCGAAGGCCCCCTTGGGCCCCGCTACTCCACCGGTCCTCCGGCACGGTGCCCCCGTTCCAGGCGTTCCAGGAGCAGGTCCACACCGCGCCGGTCAGCCAACAGCGCGGCCCAGTCCGTTGGGGCCTGCTGGCCGACGAAGGGTTGCAGGAACGGTTCCGCCAAGAGCAGGAACTGGCTGCCCACGAAACTGAGGGGGCGGCTCCACTCCAGGAAAAAGGCCGCAGGCGTGGCCAAGCCCCACCGCTCCAGGGCCGAGGCGATGCGCTCCACCAATTCTTCTTCCCTCTGGCCAGCCGCTTCCACGTCCATCCAGCCCTTTCCACAGGCCCCGTGGGTCGGGCCTACCGCCACACACAGTATACCATAGATAGCCTTGATTTTCCAACGGCTGCGAGGGCAGCCAGCGCCCTTAACTTGACGTAACCTCACGCAAGTATACCACGCCTTTCCCCTGCTGGCAAGGTGCACGAGGCGTGCCAACAGGAGCCCGCCCTTCTTCAGGCTGGAGCGCGGTCCCGTGCTCAAGGGATTGCGGCGGGCGCGGAGGAGGGCACCGCCTTCAGTGGAAGTGGGCCACGCCGTGGCGATGGGGATGACGGTGTTCCCACCCGACGTGGGGGTGGCGGTGCTGGTGGAGCAGGTTCGTCTGCAGGAGCAACGCTTCGTCGGCCAGCACTTCGTCCGGGGGGCCAGAGGCGGCAGGCCGGTGGTCCTCCCCAAGGACGTAGACGCGGCGGGCCACCACCTCCGCCAGTTCCAGTTCGTGGGTCGCCAGCACCAGCGTCTTCCCTCGCTCCACCAGGGAGAGGAGGAAGTCTATCGTCCAGCCCTGGCTCCGGGGGTCCAGCCCGGCCGTCGGCTCGTCCAGGAGCCACACCTCCGGGTCCAGGGAGAGGAGCGATGCCAGGGCCACCTTCTTCTTCTCCCCTTCGCTGAGGGTGTACGGCGCGCGGTCCCGCAAGGCCGCGATCCCCAGGGCGTCCAGGGCCTGCTGCACCCGCTCCTGGACCTCCCCCTTGGGCAGGCCCAACTGCAGGGGGGCGAAGGCCACCTCGTCCCACACCGTCGGCGAGAAGAGTTGGACGTCCGCATCCTGGAAGAGGAGCCCCACCCGCCGGCGGAAGGCGTAGGCGAAGGCCTCGTCCCGGAACTGGCGTTCCGTCAGGGGGGCGCCGAAGGCCCAGGCCTCCCCCTCGGTGGGGAAGTAGAGGGCATCCAGCACCTTGAGGAGGGTGGACTTGCCGGAGCCGTTGGCCCCCAGGAGGGCCAGGGCCTCGCCCGGCTCCACGGCCAGGTCAATGCCCACCAGGGCCTGGCGGCCGTCCGGGTACCGGTAGCCGACGCCCCGTAGGAGGAAGAGCGGTTCGGTCATCGTCCCCCCACCTCCCACAGGGCCACAAGGGCCGCCACGCCCAGCGCGAAGGCCGCCCAGGCCCCATCTCGCCAGCCCAGGCGGAAGTCGTCCGCCAGGCGGGCCTGGCCACTCCACCCGCGGGAGACCATGGCCAAGTAGGCCTCGTGGCCCAGGTGGTACGAGCGCCCGGCCAGGTACCCCAGGCGGTCCGCAACCCAGCGGCGCTGCTCGCCGGGGGGCGTGGGGCCCACCGTGCGGCTCTTGCGGGCCAGGAACAGGTCCCCCACCACCCGCAGGAAGACGAAGAGGTAGCGGTAGGTCATCCCCAGGATGAGGATGCCCACGGTGGGGAACCTGAGCACCGCGAGGGCCTTGAGGAGGCGCGCCCACGGCGTGGTCAGCACCAGGAGCACGGCGAAGGAGACCGACGTCGCGACCCGCGCCACCAGGAAGGCCGCCCCCCGCAGGCCCTGGGCCGTGATGCTCAGGTCGGAGGGGAGGAACGTCCACCCAGAGGGGACGTGCAGCAGGGTGATCAGGGGCTCCCCGGGCGTGACCCAGTTGAAGATCGCTGGCACGGCGACCAGGCCCGTGAACAAGGGGATGAAGACCCACACCCGCTGGACGAAGAACCCCAGCGGGATGCGGGCCAGGGCCGCCAGGACCAGGGTCAAAGCGTAGAGCGCGGCCAGCACCTCCAAGCGGTGCGTGAGCGCACACAGGAGCAGGAACCCAAGGAAGGTGAGCACCTTGACCCGTGGGTCCAGAGCCTGGAGCCACCCGTTCCGCCGCGCGAACTCCTCGGCGAAGACCGAACGCTGCACCGCCTCGGTGAGGTCCGCGAGGGTGCTGGCGACGAAATCGCGCCGGGGGCGAAAGAGGCCGCGCCTCAGAGGGCGCGGCCTCCCCGAAGTCTGCCCTGGCAACTCAACGCTCCTGGCGGGCGAGGACACGGCCCAAGCCCCAGGTGGCGAGCACCACAAGGCCCATGCCCACCACGGCGGAGAGGATGTACCCTGGCACGTCGCCCAGGCCGGGGATGGCGTAGTCCGGCAGAGGGGCACGCCAGAACTCGGCGAACCGCTCCAACCCCTGGGGGACGTACCCCAGCATGTCCTGGAACTCCTCCGCGCCCCACTCCCCCCAGGCCGTGCCCGGTGCAAGGAGCCCCAGGGGCGAGAGGACCGCGAGCACCGCCAGGCCGATCCAGAGAACCGTGTGCCGCTTCATGCTGCTGCCTCCGTCTCCACCGCCTCGGCCTGCCACAGGTGGGGCATGGCCCGCTGCAGGAAAGCCACCGCGCCCCCCGTGACCACCGCCTCGGCAAAGCCAGCGATGGTCAGGTGGGCGAACATCATGGCCGGCACCGCCACCGAAAGGCCGTAGGGGCTGTAGAGGGGCGTGCCGTCGGCGGCGCGGAAGAGGGCTGGCTGGATGCCGAACTCCACCGCCGCCGCCAGGGCCGCAACGTTGATGGCCACGTATCCAGCCACCGCCGCCGCGATCCACTGGCGAGAGGAGCCGACCGGCGCACGCCCAGCCAGGGCGCGGTAGATGGTGTAGGCCACCAGGGGGATGACCACCGCCATGTTGAAGGCGTTGGCCCCGAAGGCCAGGATGCCCCCATCGCCGAAGAAGACGGCCTGGATGAAGAGGGCCACGGAGACGCCGAGGACCGCCGCCCAGGGCCCCAGCACGATGGCCATCAGCGCCGCGCCGGTGGCGTGGGCGGTCGTCCCGTCTGGGACGGGGATGTTGAACATCTGGATGACGAAGGCGAAAGCCGAGAAGACCGCCAGCAAGGGGACCATCCGGTGGCTGAGGGCCTTCTTGACCTTCTGCGAGGCCACGTACCAGAAGGGCGCGGCCGCGCCGTACATCACGGCGCAGGTCGCTGGGCTCAGGTAGCCGTCGGGAATGTGCATGGAAGACCTCCTCGTGAAAGATGTCGGAGTTCTTGGGGTGGGGACGCGCTCACGCCGCCCGCCGTTCCGCCTCGGGGAGGGCCAGGCGCGCCTGGCACTCCTGGCACAGGCCCGGGATGGTCAGGTGCTCCAGGTCAGCCTGGAACCCGTACTCCTGGAGCAGCCGCTCGCCCAAGGGCCGGACCACCTCCTGGTCCACGCCCAGCGTCTTGCCGCAGGCCCGGCAGACCAGGTGACAGTGGGGCCCGTGCACGCCCAGCAGTTCGTAGTGGCGCTGGCCGTCCTCCAGGTCAAAGGCTGCCACCAGGTCAAACTCCTGGAGGAGTTCCAGCGTCCGGTAGACGGTGGAGATATCCACCGAGGAACTGATGGCCTGCACCCGGGCGTAGATTTCCTCGGCGGTGGCGTGGCCCTGGATGTCGTGCAGCACCGAGAGGACCATCTCCCGCTGAGGCGTGAGCCGGAAGCCCCGCTTCCGCAGTTCCTTGAGGAACAGTTCCTCACAGGCCATGGGGCACCCCCTTTCGGGACTGTTGCAACCGGTTGCAATTGCAATTATACCACAAGCCGTCCCACAGGGCAAATCTCCCCTACCCCCAGGAAGGGATAGAACTCCGCAAGCGCCTCCGCTGCCCTTGATCGGCGGAGGCTTTGTCTGCCATAGGCGGTTATAGTATAATCCCCGGTGAAGACGAGCGTGGCACGGCCGGGAGGCACAGGTTGGCATTGAAGCGGGAGGAGAAGGTCAGAGAGGGGCTGAGCCGCACCCGCCAATCCTTCTTCGGGCGGATCGCGGGGCTCCTCACCGGGCAACAACTGACGGAGGAGTTCTGGGAGGACCTGGAGGCGCTCCTCATCCAGGCCGACGTGGGGGTGGAGACGACCATGGACCTCCTGGAGCGGTTGCGGGAGCGGGCCAGACGGGAGGGGCTGCGGACGACTGACCGGGTCCGCACGGCCCTGCGGGAGGAACTGGTGCGCATGCTCCAGGTGGACGCCCCCCTGCCGAACCCCGCGGAGCACCTCCTGTACGTCATCCTCATCGTGGGGGTGAACGGCTCGGGGAAGACCACCACCATCGGCAAACTGGCCCACCTCTACCGCAAGCAGGGCAAGAAGGTGGTCCTGGCCGCCGCCGATACCTTCCGCGCCGCGGCCATTGACCAGTTGCGCATCTGGGGAGAGCGGGTGGGGGCGGAGGTCATCGCCCACCAGCCCGGCTCGGACCCCGGGGCGGTGGTCTACGATGCCATCCGCGCCAGCCGCTCCCGCGGCGCCCAGGTCCTCATCGTAGATACGGCTGGCCGCCTGCACACCAAGTACAACCTGATGCAGGAACTCAAGAAGATCCGCAGCGTGGCCGCCCGGCAGGTGCACCGGGCCCCCCACGAAACGCTCCTGGTGCTGGACGCCACCACCGGCCAGAACGCCCTTTCCCAGGCCCGGCACTTCAAAGAGGCGGTGGACCTGAACGGCGTGATCGTGGCCAAACTGGATGGCACGGCCAAGGGAGGCATGGTCTTCGCCGTGGTGCGGGAACTGGGCGTCCCGGTCCGCTACGTGGGGCTTGGGGAGGGCGTGGACGACTTTGCCGAGTTTGACCCGGAGGTCTTCGTCTCCGGACTTTTGGAAGGCTGACAGAGGAGGAGAACGGTGGAAGATTTGCGGGAACGGCTTTCGGACATGGAGGCGCGCATCCGCGAACTTGAGGTGCGCCTTTGACTTAGCGGCGAAGCGAGAAGAGGCCGCGCGCCTGGAAGCCCAGGCCGGGGACCCGGACCTGTGGTCCGACCCCGAAGCGGCCAAGGAACTCCTGCAGCGCCTTGCCGCCCTCAAAGAGGAAGTGGAATCGTGGGATTCCCTGCACCTGAAGGTGCGGGAGACAGCGGAACTCCTGGATTTGGCCGCGGAGGAGGATGAAGCGCTGGTCCGGGAACTGGCGGGGGAGGTCTCCGCGCTGGAGCGGGAACTGGCCCAGCGGGAGTTTGCCCTGCTCTTCTCCGACCCCCACGACCGGGATAGCGCCATCTTCTCCATCCACGCCGGCGCCGGCGGCACCGAGGCCCAGGACTGGGTGGCCATGCTCCTGCGCATGTACCTGCGCTGGGCCGAGCGCAAGGGGTTCCGCACCCAGATCCTGGACTCGCTGGACGGAGAAGAGGCCGGGCTCAAGACGGTGACCGTCCGGGTGGAAGGGCCCTACGCCTACGGGCACCTGAAGTGCGAGAAGGGGGTGCACCGTCTGGTGCGCCTTTCCCCCTTTGACGCCGCCCACCGGCGGCACACCTCCTTCGCCCTGGTGGAGGTCATGCCCGACCTGGAGGACGACGTGGAGGTGGAGATAGACCCCAAAGACCTCCGCATTGACGTGTTCCGCTCCTCCAGCGCGGGCGGTCAGAACGTCCAGAAGAACGCCACGGCGGTGCGCATCACCCACCTCCCCACGGGCATCGTGGTGAGTTGCCAGAACGAGCGCTCCCAACTCCAGAACAAGGAGACGGCCCTGCGCGTCCTGCGGGCCCGCCTCTACGAGATGGAGCAGGAGAAGCGCCGCGCCGAACTGGCGCGCCTGCGGGGCGAGCATGTGGAGGCGGGCTGGGGCAACCAGATCCGCTCCTACGTCCTGCACCCTTACCAGATGGTGAAGGACCTGCGCACCGGCTACGAGACCAGCAACACCGAGGCCGTGCTGGATGGCGAGATTGACGCCTTCATTGAGGCTTGTCTGAGGGCGCAGGTGGGGGAGAAAGAGAAGCACGAAGCCGCGGTGCGCCGGCCATCCAAGGGGGAGGCTTAGAGGCGCTCGGGCAGGATCGGCTCCGCGGGCAGGGTGAAGGTGAAAGTTGCGCCCTGGCCGGGTTCGCTTTCGGCCCAGATGCGCCCTCCGTGCAGTTCCACCAGCCCCTTGGCGATGGAAAGGCCCAGCCCCAGCCCCTCGTGCCTGCGGGTGGAGACGGGCTCGGCCTGGTAGAACTGGTCAAAGATGCGGGGGAGCGCGTGGGGCGGGATGCCCACGCCCGTATCGGCCACGGATACCTGGGCCTCGTGAGGCGTCCGCGACACCCGGACGGTGATGGTCCCCCCCTCCGGCGTGAACTTGATGGCGTTGGACAGGAGGTTGATCAGCACCAGGCGGACCTTCGGCGGGTCCAGGCGGAGGAGGTACCCTTCCTCGCTGGGGCTCACCTCCAGGAGGAGGTGCTGGCCCTTGGCCTCCGCCAACTCGCGGAACTCCCCGAGCACATCCCGCACCAGTTGGGGCAGGTTGGTCTCCTCGGGCTGCAGGTCCACGGCCCCGGTCTGGATGTGCCGCAGGTTGAGCATGTCGTCAATCAGGCCGCGGAGGCGCATGGCGCTCTCGTAGACGATGTCCACCTGCTCGCGGCTCGCGCCGGTCAGGGACTCCTTGAGGAAGGACGCGTACCCCAGGATCAGGGAGAGGGGGGTGCGCAGTTCGTGGGAGGCCACGGCGATGAAGTCGCTCTTGAGGCGGTCCAGTTGGGTCAGTTCGGCGTGGGCGCGCTGCAGGTCCCCCAACAGGCGGGCGTTCTCAATGGCCACGGCTGCCTGGGAAGCCAGCGCGGAGAGGATATAGGCGTCCTCCTCATCCAGGGGAGGGGGCTCGCGCTTGTTGACGACCTCCAGCGCACCGATGCAGTGGCCGCGGATGGTGAGGGGCACGGCGAGGAGCGAGCGGGTGGTGAAGCCAATGGCCGTGTCCACCTGGCGGTAATGCCGGGGGTCCGCCTGCGCGTCCGGGATGAGGAGCGGCTCCCGGTGCTGGACCACCCAGCCGGCCAGGCTCCCCTCCAGGGGGACGACGACGGGCTTCAGGGCCTCGCTCTTCGGCCCGAAGGCCGCCTCAAACCGCAGTTGCCCGGTCCGGGGGTCCACCAGGAGGATGGACGAGCCCTCGCAGTCGGTGACCTCGGCAGCCGTGGAGGCGATGATCCGGAGGAGTTCCGCCAGGTCCAAGGTGGTGTTCAGGATCTGGCTGACGCGGATGACGTGTTCCAGGCGCTCCAGGCGGTGCTGGAGGCGGTGTTCCCCTTCAGAGAGGGTCGGCCCCACGGCAGTCCATCCTCGCAGGCGAAAGGTTCTCCCTGCCGGCAGGGCCATTATACCACGGAGCCAGGGTGGCCAGCAAACGGGGCTGCATACCCCTTGCGGTTCTCAACCGCGTTGGCGAGCGAGGGGACCTCGCCCATCCCCCAACCCTCTCTCCTCTCTGCAGGCGGAGAAGAGATGGGGCTAGAGGATAGGGGTGAGGTTGGAAGGGCGAGGCACGCTTCGCCCTGGGCTTGGGGAGGGGGCTTGTAGAGGCCATGGCGGTGAGGAAGGTGCCGGACGAAGGCCGCCGCACGGGCCAGGTCCGGCTGG
>DAOTYM010000386.1:0-3833 GCA_034434775.1 Anaerolineae bacterium
ACGGCACAAGGAAGGTGGAGGCGCTGGGATTGTTGATCATGGCCAGTTTCATGGCCGCCTCAATGGCCGCGCCGCCCCCCTGCGTGTTCAGGCACACCTTCTTCAGGTTGCCCGGGAAGAGGTCCGCCAGCCGGTTGATCAGTTTGATGCGCGGGATGGTAGGGTACCCGTAGCGCACGTGGTGCAGGTTCTTCATCTGCTCCACGGCGGTGGCCAGGACGTCGGGGTTGGCGTAGCCTACGTTGAGGGTCCAGGCCTGGGAGGTGCAGTCTATGTAGACGTTGCCCTCGGTATCCTCCACCAGGGCCGAGCCGGGATGTCCGCGGTACAGGATGGTGCTGTGCAGCGGGGTGAGGGAGCGCTTGCGGGCGAGCGCCACTTCCTGGGGTGTGACCGTGTTGAGGAGGTTGTGGATCTCTTCCAGAGAAAGGACCTGAGGTTCAAAAGGCGAGGCCATGCTGCTCCTCCTGGCTTATAGGGTGTAGAAGGGGTCGGAACGGGCTTCCAGGAGCATTGTACCGGCATAGAGTGCGCCTGTCAAGCGTGCGGGAGATAGGTCCGAGGGCGCTGGCAGCGCTGCCTCGGACCGGACGGGCCTCTGGGTCTGCTCCCGCTTCGGGCCGCGGCGGCTCTCCCCACCTGCGGGGGCCATTTGTCAACCCTTCCCTCTCTTGGTATAATCCCTCCGTGTGCGCGGAGCAGAGACCAGGAGGTTTCCAAAGCGTGTTGCGGCTGAAGACCCAGACCCCAGAGTTCTGGCTGGAGAAGTTCCAGGTCAACTCTGAGGACGCGGAATACCTGCGCGATCTCCTGCTGGATGCAGGCCGCCCCCTCTCCACGGCGGACCTGGCTGCGGCGCTGATGGCCTGGCGCTGCCGCCAGGAAGAAGAGAGCATCCGCGCCGAACTGGCGCGCGGCACGGTCTACCAGCCCCGGAACCGCTACCAGGTGGGCCAGCAGATCGTGTTCCCGGCCCTGGATTTTGCCACTGGCACCGTGAAGGGGGTGCGGGAGGGGTTCAACCCTGAGTACGGCCCCTTTGAGGTCATCCAGGTGGAGTTCCCCGGGCAGGGAGAGCTGCGGGAGTTCGCCGCGGGGCTCCAGGTCCCCCACAAACTCAACTGGGACGACGAAAAGGGGGCCCTGCCCCTGGCCCTGAAGCCCGCCTCGGACCTCTTCGCGGAGTTCGGGGGCCGGGTCCAGGAGCGCCTGGAAGGGTGGCTGAAACGGCCGGACTCCGGGTTCGTGCGCCTGGGGGAGCGGTGGATCGCGCGGTCCATGCTGGCCGACATCCACATCGGCCACCTCAACATCGCCGAGGCGTTCATTGAGGTCAAGGGGCGCCCGGTGAAGACGGAAGAGGTCCTCCCCGAACTGGACCTGCCGTCCGGAATCCCGCGGGAGATCCAGGTCCTTTCCCTGGAGCATGCCCTGGAGTCGGATGACCGGTTTGCGGACGTGGGGGCCGAGGGGGAGCGCCGGTGGTACCTGCGCCGCCTGATGCCCCAGCCCGCCGTGGAGCCCCCGCCCTGGTTCCTGGCCGAGGTCCCCTCGTGCGACCGGTCCGTCCTCCCCGGCGAACTCCTGGCCTTGGAACTGGAGATAGACGACGAGAACGGCCTGGCGGAGACCCTCGGCGCGGTGGACCTGGGCTCTCTGGACAAGGTGACTCTGACCCTGAACTACCCCCACTGGCGGGCCGGCACCCTGCCCCTCACCAAGAAGACCCGGCCCCTCTTCCCCAGGGGGACGACGCAGCGGACCCGGATCCGCTTCGTGGATGCCCAGACCGGCTCCGAATGGGAAGGCTGGGTGGTCCACGAGCACAAGTACGTCTGCGGCCTGAAGGAGTGGTACGCTCAGAAGCAGATCCCCGTGGGCGGGCTCGTGACCCTGGAGCGCACGGCCAACCCCTATGTCCTGGTCCTGGGCTACCAGCCCCGCCGGATGAAGCGCCTGTGGGTCCGCACGGCGAAGGTGGAGGGCGACCGCCTCACCTTCTCCATGTTGAAGCAGCCCATCTCCTGCGAGTTTGACGACCTGATGTGCATCTGGACCGACGAGCCCGAGGCGGTGGACGCGCTGTGGGCCCTGCACCAAGAGCGCCGCACCCCCCTCGCCGACATCGTGCGGCAGGTCTTCATTGAACTGGCCGGGCTCAGCCCCGAAGGGACCGTCCATGCCAAGACGCTGTACGCGGCGGTGAACCTGGTGCGCAGGTGCCGGCCCGGGCCGTTGTTCGTGGAACTGGTCACCAACAGCGCCTTCCGGTCCGTGGCGCCCGGCCTTTGGACCCTGGAACGCTAGTCCAAACGAGGCAGGCACGGATGGCAAAGTGGATCAAGCCCACTCTGGATACCAAGTTCCACATTGACTTCGGCTGGTGGGAGAAGCAGAAGCGGGACTTCCGCCTGGAACTGCACAGCCAACTGTGCGAGGAATGCCGGGCCAAGTACCCCAACCACAAGGAAACCCGGTTGGTGGACTGGGTGGACCCGGAGACGGCGGAGGTGCGGCGGGTGGATGCCCTGTGGCAGTCCCTGATGACCTGCTGCCGCGGCAAGCCGGACTACATCACCGAGCACACCCCCCTGGCCACGGCGGTCTTCCGCGTCTTCCTGGCCAACGGCAACACGCCCCTCTCGCCGCGGGAGCTCCACCAGATCCTGGGGCGGCGGACGCCCGAACTGATCCTGCAGACCATCGGCGGACCGCACGTCTACCACGGCGTGCGGCCCGTGGACTCGTGAGGGAGCCCCGCGCCTCTCCCGGCAGCCCTGCCCCCGGCAGGGCTGTTTCTTTGGAGGGAGCGCCGCCGGGAAGCGCGCACGGGCCTACACGGAGAGGAGGTGCACGGTGGACCCGCAGGGCACTGTGGTGGAGATCGTGGCCATCGGCAACGAACTGCTCATCGGCGACGTCCTGGACACCAACACCCACTGGCTCTGCCGCCGGATCACGGGGCTGGGAGGCGTGGTGCAGCGGGCCGTGATGGTCCGGGATGACGTGGAGGCCATCGGCCGGGAGGTCCTGGGGGCCATCCGCCGCGGGGCGCGGGTCGTCTTCACCACCGGGGGCCTCGGCCCCACGGCGGACGACATGACCCTCCAGGCCCTGGCCCAGGCCCTCCAGAGGCCCCTCGCCCTTCACCCTGTGGCGCTGGACCTGGTGCGGGCCAGGTACCGGGAACTGGCCGAGGCGGGGTACGTGGGCCACGCCGAGATGACGCCGGAGCGCCTCAAGATGGCCACCCTGCCCCAGGGGGCGACGCCCCTGCCCAACCCCGTCGGGGGCGCGCCCGGCGTGCTCCTGGAGCACGAGGGCGCGGCCATCGTGGCCCTGCCCGGGGTGCCGGAGGAACTGAAGGGCATCGTGGAACAGTCGCTCCCGCCCATGCTCAAGGAGTGGTTCGGCCAGGCGTACTACCAGGAGCGGGTGATGGTGGTGGCCTGTGGGGATGAGTCGGTCCTGGCTCCCGTGGTGGATGCGGTGGCCCGGGCCCACCCCGAAGTCTACGTGAAATCGCGGGCCAAGGCCTACGGGCCGGAGGTCCGCCTGCGGGTCACCCTCTCCGCCCGGGGGCAGACGGAGGAGCAGGTGGCCCGGGCGCTTGCGGCCGCGCTGGACGACCTGCAAGCGCGCCTTGCCGCCGCGGGGATCGCCGTCCTGGACCTCTCCTGACCCCATCCGTCTTTGGGCCGGGGATGACCTCACCCGCCCCCCAACCCCCTCCCTCTCCATCCGCTGATGGAGAGGGAGGGGGAGGCCGAAGGCCGGGGTGGGTGAGGTGCGCAGGGCGAGACGTACCTCGCCCCCGTGGGCCGTCCCCCTGC
>DAOTYM010000387.1:0-3744 GCA_034434775.1 Anaerolineae bacterium
GTCCTGAACCTGCCGCGGCAGCCGGAGGCACCGCGCGCGGTGGAGTACCTTGTGGGGGAGTTGCAGCGGGCCTTTGGGGAACTTCGCCGGGCTTCTGGCGCGGCGGGGCCTCCCCAGTGGGAGCGTACCTGCTCCCTCCTGGACCGGCGGCGTGTGCTCCTGGCGGACCTGTACCGGCCTGGGAGGACGTTGAGCGGAACCCTGCGCCTCCGCATCGTGCAGGCCGCGCTCCTCCTGCCGCCCGAGGAAGGCGTGGCGTGGCTGGAGTCCATCCAGGGGGAACTGGCGGAGCGGGAGGATGAGGGGCTCGCGCGCCGGCCGCGGCTCCTCCTCTATGGCCCCACGCTGACGGACCTGAGCCTGGCCCAGCGCGTTGAGGCCGCGGGAGCCTGGGTGGTGGGGGATGACCTCTGCAACGGCTGGCGGACGGCCCATCCCCGGCTCCAGTGGTCGGGCCAGGTGGAGCCCCTGAAGGCCCTGGCGCGCTGGGTGGTGGAGTGGCCCGGCTGCCCAGCCCAGCACAGGCCTTCACGCCCGCGCCCGGAGCGGCTCCTGCGCCGCGTGGAGGAGGTGGGAGCAGAGGGGGTCATCTTCGTCCTCGCCCGTTTCTGCGACCCGTACGCCTTTGACTACCCCGCCCTGGCTGCGGCCCTTGCGGCGCGGGGCATCCCCCACCTCCTCTTGGAGTCGGAACTGACGACGCCGGCGGGGCAGGTGCTGACCCGGGTGCAGGCCTTCCTGGAGACGCTGGAGGCGGTGCCATGACGGAGCGCAAGCCGGCCTACCGCAAGTTGCGCACGGCCAAGGACCTGCAGCGCCTGATGCAGCGTCACTACCTGGAAGGGCGCTACCTGCGCCTGGGGCGGCCGGTGGCCTGGGTGACCAGCGGCGCCCCCGTGGAGCCGCTGCGGGCCATGGGCATCCTCCCCATCTACCCGGAGAACTACGGCGCGCTCTGCGGGGCCCAGCGGGCGGCAGTGGGGCTGTGCCAGGTGGCCGAGGAGCGGGGCTATTCCCAGGACCTCTGTTCCTATGCCCGCAGCCACTTGGGCTCGGTCTTTGACCCCAAGAAGGCCCCCATGTCCGGCCTGCCGAAGCCGGACCTCCTCATCTGCTGCGGCAACATCTGCGACACCGTCGTCAAGTGGTACCAGGCCCTGGCGGAGCACTACAACATCCCCCTCTTCGTGCTGGACACGCCTTTCGTCTACGGCGAGGAGCCAGACGCGGCGGCAGTGGCCTACGTGCAGGGCCAGTTGGAGGAGATGGTCGCCTTCCTGGAGCAGCACACGCGCCGGCGGCTGCGCCTATCCCGCCTGGAGGAGGTGGTGGAGCATTCCCGAGAGGCCACGCGCCTCTGGACGGAGATCCGCATGGCCTGCAAGGCCCGGCCCTCGCCCCTCAACGCGCCGGACCTCTTCGTCAACATGGCCCCCATCGTGGTCCTGCGGGGCACGCCGGAGGCGGTGCGCTTCTACCTGAGCCTGAAGGCCGAGGTGCTGGAGCGGGTGGAGCAGGGGATCGGCGCCGTGCCGGACGAGCGGTACCGCTTGCTCTGGGACAACATCGCCATCTGGTACCGGCTGTACGGCTTCTACCGCATCTTCAGCGAGCAGGGGGCCTGCTTCGTGGTGGATACCTACACCGGCGCCTGGTCCGCCGACATCCAGCCTGGCGACCTCTTCGCGAGCATGGCCCGTACCTACACCGGCGTCCTCCTGAACCAGGGGGACGGCCCACGGGCGCGGCACATGGTACAACTGGCGCGGGAGTTCCAGGTGGATGGCTTTGTTATGCACCTGAACCGCTCGTGCAAGCCCTACTCCCTGCCGCAGTTGGAGATCAAGCGCATCGTGCAGGAGGAGACAGGCCTGCCGGGCCTCCTCTTTGAGGCGGACCACACCGACTCCCGCATCTACGCGGAAGAGCCCATCCGCACCCGCGTCCAGGCCTTCTTGGAGACGCTGGCGGCACGGGCGGAGGCGGCGTGAATGGCCCTCTTCCTGGGGGTGGACATCGGCGCGCTGACGGTCAAGGTGGTCCTCCTGGATGCGGAGGGCTGCCTGGCCTACCGCGCTGTGCGCCCGGGCGGGTACCGAGCCCACCAGGTGGCCCGGGACCTGATCCACGAGGGGCTGGCGGGCTTGGGCCTGGGGCCCCAGGACGTGCAGGGGGCGGTGGTAACCGGCTACGGACGCGTCCTGTGCGACCTTTCGGACCTGGTGGCGCGGTCGGAGCAGCGGTCGGAAATCTCGTGCCATGCGTTGGGGGTGCACCACCTGATCCCGCAGGCCCGCACAGTGGTGGACATCGGCGGGCAGGATAGCAAGGTCATCCGCCTGAACGGGAAGGGCCAGGTGGTGGACTTCGCCATGAACGACCGCTGCGCGGCGGGGACGGGGCGCTTTTTGGAGGTGATGGCCCAGGCCCTGGGGGTGGCCCTGGAGGACCTGGGGCCCCTGGCCCTGGCGGCGCGGGAGCGCGTGCCCATCAGCAGCACCTGCACCGTGTTCGCCGAGTCGGAGGTGGTGTCGCACCTGGCGCGTGGGGCGGACCGGGCAGCGGTGGCGGCGGGCCTCCACGAGGCCATCGCCCTGCGCATCAAAGGGCTGGCAGCGCGGGTGGGCGTGGAGCCGGAGGTCGTCCTCACCGGGGGCGTGGCCCAGAACCCCGCCGTGGTGGAGTGGTTGGGGCGTGTGCTGGAGCGGCCCGTGCTCGTGCCCCCGGAGCCCCAGGTGACCGGCGCGCTGGGCGCTGCCCTCTATGCCCGGCTGAGGCTAGGCCAAGGGGAAAACTTTACATAATATAAAAATCCGTTCAATCCGTTCCCCCAATCCGCTGACAGCGTTCGGGGCAGGCACGAGGCCTGCCCCTACAAGGGTCGGCGCGGCATATGGCCGCGTGGTGGTATCCGTTCAATCCGTTCCCGCAATCCGTTGACAGCGTTCGGGGCAGGCACGAGGCCTGCCCCTACGCCGTTGGCTACTCCACCCACACGGTGACGCGGGCCTCTTTCTGCTGCCCCACCCCCCAGACGGTGAGCCGCAGGGTGACGACCTGGCCACTGAGGCCGCGAGGCCGCCAGCGGGCCAGCACTCCCTCCACCACGGGTACCGATCGCTCTTCCCCGATCAGGATCCACTCCTCCGGCTCCGGGCCCAGCCCCACTTCCACCCGGTAGGCGACGAAGAGCGTCCCGGCGGCCGTGCCGCGGATTTCCACCGGGGGCGAGACCACCTCGCCTTCCCACGGGGCCGTGATGGAGGCCACCAGGTCCGGGAGGGGCGTGGGCGTGGCCCCAGGTTCGCCTCCGGGCTCGCCAGGGCCCGAAGGCGTGGGAGTGGGCGGCGGGGTCGGCGACTCCGCTGGCGTGGGCACGGGGGTCTCGGTGAGGTCGGGCGTGGGCGTGGACGTTGGTTCCTCCCAGGGAGGCTCTGTGGCCGTCGGGGTGGGCTCTTCCCACCACGGCTCCGTGGGCGTTGGGGTCGGGATCTCCAGCGTCGGGGTGGGGGTGCGCCGGGGCTTCCTGGTGGCCTTGGGGGTGGGGCTCTCTGTGGGCGTCGGCGTGGCGTTGCGCACCACGACGTGGACGCGCGCCTCCAGGAGGCGGCCGTCCTGCGTCTCGGCCACCAGGCGCAGGGTGTGCTCCTCGTCAAAGAGGCCGCGGGTGTCCCACGCTCCCAGGAACGCGTCGTGCACCTCTCCCGTGAAAGGTCCTGCCACAGGTCCCCAGCCGCCTGGGTC
>DAOTYM010000388.1:0-2562 GCA_034434775.1 Anaerolineae bacterium
GGACTGATGCCCCCTGGACGCGCGAGCGGCTGCATGGCTTTGGCACACACCGCCTCTGCCTCGCGTCCTTCCGCGAACTCTGGGCACTCCGTCCGAGAGGCGTATTCTGCGGCAAACCGGCCCGCCAGCGCGCCGGTGACCAGCATCTCGGTCGTGGCCGCTGCCACCCTGTTGGCCCCGAACAAGGCTGCCGTGCACTCACCGGCCGCGTAAAGACCAGGGAGGCTCGCCGCAAAGTGCTCGTTGATGGAAATGCCTCCCTCAAAATACTCCGCTGCCGGCCCCACCTCAACGGGTTCCCCTTCCCGCAGCATCCTCCGCAGTTCGGAGAAATCCGTCCCCTTGTACCGCCATTTGGGGTAGTGAGCCTCCACCTGGCGGTCAAACGCGTCCCAGGCCTCCGGCTCTATCCCGAAGAAGACACCTCCGTGGGGAGAACCCTTACCCGCACGGACCTCCTGGGCGGACGCAAAAGAGACAAACGCCTTGTCCCACTCCGTTGAGGTCCCGATCTTGGCCATGGCCGGGTCGTACTTTTCCAAAAAGCGTTCTCCATCCCGGTTGGTGAGCACGGCTCCCATGCCCTGCAGGATGTACGTGAAGAGGCTCCCCCGCCAACGGGGCGGCCAGAACAAGATGCTGCAGCAGAAGGTGACGAACTCCATATTTGCCAGTTCCGCCCCGGCCCGGTAGGCCATGGCCACTCCGTCGCCCGACAGTTCCATGGTCCCCGTGGTGGGAGTGTACGCCTTGTGCCAGCCCCCGGTGGCCAGGACGACAGCCTTGGCCTTGAACACTACGAACTCCCCGGAGTGGAGGTCAAGCCCCACTGCCCCCACCACGCCCCCATCCTTGACCACCAGGTCAAGCACCATCACATCCTCTACAACCTCTACCCCCACCGCCTTCGCCCTTCGGAACAGGATATCGGCGATGTGGGTGCCAGTCGTGTAGACCGCCCTCTGATCGGAAGAGCGAACCTTGAGTCCCCAATCAAGCAGTTCCTTCACCCGCTGGACAGCCTCCTGGACGTAGATCTCCACAAGGCGTTGGTTGTTCAGGAAAAACCCCTGGTGGACGATGTCCCTGAACCAGGTTTCCTGGCTGTCCCGCGGCTCCCCAGGGAGCCCGATCTCCGCCAGGCCCCGGCCATCGGCCGTCAGGTCGGCACCCGCCAAGGAGGTCGCCCCGCACCTGGCGAGCGGCCCCTTGCTGACGAGGAGCGCCCTGGCTCCCCTCTGCCGGGCTTCAATGGCGGCCCTGAACCCTGCCCCTCCAGCCCCGATCACCAGGACATCCGTCTTCAATTCCTGAAGAGCCATTGTGTGCACCCCTCTCCCGATGTTTCCCCTGGCTTCACAGCGCAAGGTGTGCAGAACCTATCAGCAACAGCCTCAACCCCTCTGGAGGCATGCAGCGACCCTCCTCTCACGCGCCCCCTACAGGCTCAAGGGTGGCGCGAAGCCCCTGCCCCTCTCGCCGGAGGACGACCCACTTCTGCCACTCGGGCAAGCGAGCAGGGTAGTCCTGGCGCAGGTGCTGGCCCCGACTCTCTGTGCGCAGGAGCGCCGCCTGGGCGACCAGGCTCCCGGTGAGGATCAAGTGGCGTGTCTCCAGGGCCTGGATTACGTCCTGGCGCGAGGCACATCGGGGCCGCTCTTCGGCAAGGGTGGCAAAGGTCTCTATCGCCTTGTGGAGGCCGGCAGCCGTGCGCACCACACCAATGCCCTCCCAGGCCGTTTGGCGTACGGCTTGCTGCCATTCGGCGGGTGTGGGCCCCTCTCCCTCTACCAGCAGGCCCTGGACCTCGGCCTCAAAGGCCGCAACTTCGTCTGGGGGGACGTCCGTTGGGCCGGCGCCCATGGCCCAGAGGGCGGCGGCACGCCCAGCGCGGGTGCCGAAGACCAGGCACTCCGAGAGGGCGTTCCCGGAAAGGCGGTTCGCGCCGTGGACGCCGGTCGCTGCCTCGCCGACAGCATAGAGGCCAGCCAACTCTGTGGCCCCGTCCGCGCCCACGACCAGGCCGCCTAGACATCGGTGCATGGCAGGCACCCACTCAAACCGCTCCTCGGGCCAGCAGAGGTTAGCACTGCGCAGTTTATCCACAATTTCCCAATCCTCCCGCGAAAAGCGCTCCCGCACTTCGTGGGGGATGGCCATGCTGTCGTTCCAGATAGGGCCCCGACCGGCCAAGGATTCCAGCACGACGGCCTGTACAAGCCGGGCCCGAGTGGTCATTTCGGCCCGCTGGGGGTCATAACGGAGCATGAAACGCTCGCCCTGTGCGTTGACCAGATGGCTCCCAGCCGCCATGAGGGCCGAGACCCCTGGTGTAGCGATCACCGCCTTGCCCACCTTGGGGATGAGGGTGAATTCATTGAACTCCATGTTGGCCAAGGGCAGGCCCAGGGGCCACGCCAGAGCGTAGGCATCGCCAGTCGTCTGGTAGTTGGCACTGGTGTAAGGATAGAGCCGGGTGGCACTTCCAGCAGCCAGGACCACGGCCGATGCGGCAAGCACCACTGGGTCTCCGTCCTCTACCGGCAGGGCGTAGAGGCCAGC
>DAOTYM010000389.1:0-15416 GCA_034434775.1 Anaerolineae bacterium
CCAAGGGCCCCCGGCATCGCCTCCTCAGGGCCAGAGCGGCCTGCTGTGCGGAGGGCTGCCAGGCTGATCTCGTAGAGCAGGGCCAGCAGGGCCTGGCCGTCCGTGAAGGTGTATTCCTCATCGTCAGCGATGGCCCGCACCGCACCATGCAACACGTGAGGAGCCTCCGAATCTATCAGCAGCCGCAGGACGAACGTCTTGAGAACGCGCACGCTTGCTCCTGGGGAGCGAATCTGGAGACCTGGCCTCTCAAGGCCACTATAGCATGGGGTACTGACAGAAGACTGACAGGGGGATTGGCTAGTACTACGCCACGGTGGTTCTTGACGATATGTAATCCTGGGTAGGGGCGCACGGCCGTGCGCCCCTACTTATGAGACTGCAACCGTGACCTGCACGGCCGAAAACGGAATTTTTTTATTGTGGTCCAGCCCTAGAGGAGAGAGCGGTAGAACTCTTGCAGTTCTTTCTGGGGGCGGATGCCCAGTTCCTCGCGCAGGGTGCGTTCCAGGTTCACGTAGAGGCGCAGCGCTCCGGCACGGTCGCCCAGAGCCACGCAGGCCCGCATGCCCATCAGGACTGCCTGCTCCTGCCACGAGTCCAGGTCCAGGGCGCGGTGGCAGGCTTCCAGGGCCTCCCGGAAGCGGCCGGCTTCCAGGCGTTGGCGGGCAGCCCCCAGGAGCGCCTCCATGTAGAGGCGGAGGCCCTGCTCCCGGGGCAAGACAGCCCAGTCGGCGTACCGGTCCTCGGGCAGGGGTTCCCCTTGGTAGAGGGAGAGGGCTTCCTCCCACTCGCCCGCCTCCACATGCTGTGCGAACTCCTCCAGGTCCACCCACGAGCCAGGGGGAAGGCGCAGGGCAACCTTCCGCTCCCTGACCTCCAGGTAGCGGGAGGGGAACTTGTGGGGCAGGTCGGGTTCCAGGGCTTGGCGCAGGGCCGAGGTCGCCTGGTGGAAGAGGGGGAGGGTGGCCAGGGGGTCCTTCTCGGGCCACAGGGCTTCGGAGACCTGCTCCCGCAAGAGAGCGCGCCCAGGGCTGAAGAGGAGCAGCCGGAAGAGTTCCCCCGCCCGGCGAGTATTCCAGGCGTGGTCATCCACCCTCCTGGTCCCCTGCCAGACCTCAAAGCGCCCCAGGGTGAGGACGCGCAGCGGTGGCGGCGGGACGCGCTCCAGGTGGGTCAGTAGGGCTGCCGAGAGGGCGCGCGTCTCTGGGTCTGCGCTCTTCAGGTGGGCGGCGATCAGGGGGAAGGCCAGGGGCCGCTCCTGCTCCGCCAGGAAGGCGTAGCCCCGCACGACCATCCACCGGGCGGCCTCCCGCCAGGCCGCGGGGGCCTCGGGGTGCCCTTGGGCGTGCAGGAGGGCAGCCAGGAGGAGCCAGGCCCGGGTGAGGTCCAAGGCTGCCTCCAACAGGCCCAGGACCTCTATGGCTTCCTTCAGGTCGGCTTCGGCGGCGGCGAGGTTCCCGCACAGCCAGGCGGCGTGGGCCCGCTCCACCAGTGCCGCTCCGTAGAGGTGGCGGTAGTTGACCCGCCGGGCGATGGCCACGCCGTCGTCCGCCCAGGCGCAGGCAGCCGCAGCGTCCCCTCCGGCCCGGTGGTAGCGGCTGAGGCCCAGCCGCACCAAGATCTGCAGCCCGGGTTCGCCAACGGCTTCAGCGACGGTGCGGGCCCGGCCGTAGAGGCGCGGCACCTCGTCCAGAGCGCCCTCTTCCTGGGCCAGGTTGGCCCTGATGCAGAAGTACCATCCCTCTGGCAGCGAATCCGGCGCGGCCCGGCGGCCCAACTCCTCCAGGGCGGCGTGGGCTTGCGCGCGCTGGCCCGTCAGCCAGTGGACCCAGGCTATGACGATCAGGGGGATGGGGATATACTCGGTGAGCCCTTTGGCGAGGGCGAGGCGGAGCGCTTCCTCGTCGCTGGCCAGGGAGAGGGCGAACTGCCCGCGGGGCATGTACACGCCAGCCGAGAGGTTGTGCAGCCCCCGGATGACCACCCGGTGGTATCCCAGTTGGCGGCCCAGGTCAATGGCGCGGCGGTAACACTCCTCGGCGTCCACCAGGTTGTCCGTCTCGCTCGCGCACATGCCCAGGACGAGCAGGGCATCCGCCGCTGCAGCCGTCTCGGGGCCGGCCTGGGCCAGGGCTTCCAGGGCCAGGAGGCGCGCCGTTGCGTAGCGGCCCTGACGGAAGTAGATGAACGCCACGACCGTCAGCGCCAGCGCCTTGGCCGAGGGATCGTCCGAGGCCACGGCCATCTCCAGGGCCTGTTGCGCCCGTTCCATCGCCGCGGCGACATCCCCGGCGAGTTCCAGGGCGTAACTCTCTTCCACCAACTGCGCCAGAGACGCGTCCACGGCTTCCCCCAGCAGCCGGACCCCGGCCATGGCTGGCTGCACAGCCTCATGGATATTATACCACAATTTGCCCCTGGCTGCTTCTCTTGATAGAGAAAACGGAGCAGCCTGCTGGCGTTCTCCCCTGCCCGCCGCGCCCCAGAGCCGCAATGGGCATTTGACAGGCCCGACGGAGGGTGGTACAATGAAACTGAAAATTTCTTTCAATAAGGTGCCCTATGGAACGGTGGAGGGAACACCTGGCTGCGGCGGGGTGCCGCGTGACCCGACCTCGGCAGGTGGTGATGCAGGTTCTGGAGCAAGCGGAGGGGCCCCTCTCCGCCCAGGAGGTGCTGGAGCGGGGCCGCCAGGTGTACCCGGCGCTGGGCCTCGTCACCGTCTACAGGGCCCTGGCCCTCTTCGCCGGCCTGGGGCTGGTGCGCCGGGTGCATGGGGAGGGGGAATGCCACGGCTACGTCCCGGCCTCCCCAGGGCACTGCCACGCGGTGGTCTGCCGCACCTGCGGCCGGGCCGTGGAGTTCGCCGGCAGCGAGGACCTGGAAGGGCTCATCGCCCGGGTGGAGGCGGAGACCGGCTACCGCGTGGACGGGCACCTCTTGCAACTCTTCGGCTTCTGCGCCGAGTGCCAGGAGGGGGAACCGTGAGGCGGGGCGTGGCGATCCTGGCAGTGCTGGGGCTTGCAGCAGGCCTGGCCGCGGCCCTGGGAGGCTGCGCCCCGGCCACACCCGCGCCCCCGGACGGCACGGTCCAGGTGATGGTGAGCATCCTGCCCCAGAAGTACTTCGTGGAGCGGGTGGGCGGCGCGCACGTCCGGGTGACGGTGATGGTGGGGCCAGGGGCCGACCCCCACACCTACGAGCCGAAGCCCGAGCAGTTGCGGGCCCTGAGCCGCTCGCAGGTCTACTTCCGCATCGGCCTGCCCTTTGAGGCCGCCTGGATGGACAAGTTTGCCGCCGCCAACCCACGGATGCGCATCGTGGATACATCCCAGGGCATTGAGCGGATGCCCATGCTGGCCCACCACCATGAAGGCGAGGGGGCGGAAGAGGCCGGCGACGAGGGCCTGGACCCCCACATCTGGCTCTCGCCGCGTCTGGTGAAGGTCCAGGCTCAGGCCATCTACCAGGCCCTGGCCGACCTGGACCCCGCGCACCGGGACGAGTACCGGGCCAACCTGGAGGCGTTCCTGACCGACCTGGACGCCCTGGACCGGGAGATCCAGGACCTGCTGAGGGACGTCCCACGCCGCAAGTTCATGGTCTTCCACCCCTCCTGGGGGTACTTCGCCCGCGACTACGGCCTGGAGATGGTGCCCATTGAGGTTGAAGGGCAGGAGCCCAGCGCGGCGGAACTGGCGGACCTCATCCAGGAGGCCCGGGAGGAGGGGATCACGGTGGTCTTCGCCCAGCCGGAGTTCAGCACGCGCTCCGCAGAGGTGATCGCCCGGGAGATCGGCGGGCGGGTTGTGCTGGTGAGCCCCCTGGCGGAGGACTGGCTGGAGAACCTGCACCGCACGGCGCAGGCCCTGGCCGAGGCCCTGAAAGAAACCACAGAGGGTAAAACCACAGAGACACAGAGGACACAGAGAAGAGAAAAAAATAAATAAAAAAAACCTCTGTGTTCTCTGTGAAAGAAATCTCTGCGTTCTCTGTGACCTCTGTGGTTGCATTTGCGCCGAGGAGGGGAGGGATGGCGCAAGAAAGGCAAGCCACTGGGCCGCGGGAGGTCATCTCCGTCCGCGGCCTGTGGGCAGGGTACGATGGGGAGATCGTCCTCCAGGATGTGAACCTCTCGGTGGAGGAAGGGGATTTCGTTGGCCTCATCGGGCCCAACGGGGGCGGCAAGACCACCTTCCTCAAGGTGCTCCTGGGCTTGCACCCGCCCCTGCGGGGCGAGGTGCGCATCCTGGGCATGGGGGTCAAGGAGGGCCGGCGGTATGTCGGCTACGTGCCCCAGGTGGCGGAGTTTGACCGGGAGTTCCCCATCCAGGTGCGGGACGTGGTGCGCATGGGGCGGCTGGGCCACCGGGGGCTCCTGCGGCGCTTCACCCGGGAGGACGACGAGGTGGTGGAGGAACTCCTGCGGGAAGTGGGGATGTGGGAGCACCGGGACCGGCCCTTCGGCGAACTTTCCGGGGGGCAGAGACAGCGCGTCTACATCGCCCGTGCCCTGGCGCAGGAGCCGAAGATCCTCCTCCTGGACGAGCCCCTGGCCAGCGTGGACCCGGAGATGCGCACCAGCATCTACGACCTGCTGCAGCGCCTCAACGAGCGCATCACCATCCTCATGGTCACCCACGACCTGGGGGCCATCTCCTCCTACGTGAAGACGGTGGGGTGCCTGAACCGGCGCCTCATCTACCACGCCTCCAAGGAGATCACGGCGGAGATGTTGGAGGAAGGGTATGTCTGCCCGGTGGACCTCATCGCCCACGGGCTGCCCCACCGGGTCTTTGCGCCGCACGGGGAGGAGGGACGATGATGGAGGCCCTGCAGTACGAGTTCATGCGCAACGCGCTCCTGGCTGGCTTCCTGGTGAGCATCGCCTGTGGGGTCATCGGCGCGCTGGTGGTGGTGAACCGCATCGTCTTCATCAGCGGCGGCATCGCCCACGCCGCCTACGGGGGCATCGGGCTGGGGTACTACTTCGGGTTCAACCCCGTGTGGGGAGCCGTCGCCTTCAGCATCGCCTCGGCCCTGGGCATGGGCGCGGTCCAGCGGCGCACCCGCCAGCGGGCCGACACCCTCATCGGCGTCATGTGGGCCGTGGGGATGGCCCTGGGCATCGTGCTCCTGGACCTGACGCCAGGGTACAAGGCCGACCTGATGAGTTACCTCTTCGGGAGCATCCTCACCGTGCCCCGGGAGGAACTCCTCCTCATGCTTGGGCTGGACCTGGCCATCGTGGCCGTGGTCGCCCTGTTCTACAAGGAGTTCCTGGCCATCTCCTTTGACGAGGCGTTCGCCGAGGTGGAGAACGTGCCGGTGGAAGCCCTGTGGATGGCGCTCCTGTGCCTCATCGCCCTCACGGTGGTGGTGATGATGCGGGTGGTGGGCCTGATCCTGGTCATTGCCCTCCTGACCATCCCCGCGGCCATCGCCGGCCAGTTCGCCCGGGACCTCAAGCGGATGATGGCCCTGGGGAGCGGGCTGGGGGTCCTCTTCACTGCTTTGGGGCTGTGGGCCTCCTACGCCTTCAACCTCACCTCGGGGGCGACCATCATCCTGGTGGCCGCGGCGGGTTTCGCCGTGGCCACAGCCCTGCGGCGGGGCCTCTCCCGATGAAGAGGGGCCCTTGCATCCCTACCCCTCCCCGACCCGGGGTCTGTAGGGGCAAGGCATGACCCGACCTGCGCCTGGGTTGACCTCACCTACCCTCCAACCCCCTCCCTCTCCATCCGCCCGCTGAGGGAGAGGAAAGGGGAGGCCGAAGGCCAGGGGTGGGTGAGGTCCGTAGGGGCGAGGCATGCCCCGCCCCTACGGGCCGTCCCCCTGCGGAGAAGGCGTCGGCGCAGGCCGACGTCCTGCTTGAGCCCCGATTTGAATCGGTGGCTTGGCAACGCCATCAACGAATGGAGGAACGAATAAACGAATCGCTTGCGCCTGCGCCGGGCCCATTCGTTTATTCGTTGGCCCATTCGTTGATGGCTCCCCTCCAAGAGGGGCAAGGCATGCCTTGCTCCTCCAGGTCATCCCCCCTGCACGGCCGCGTCGGCGCAGGCCGACGTCCTGCTTGAGCCCCGATTTGAATCGGCGGCTTGGCAACGCCATCAACGAATGGAGGAACGAATAAACGAATCGCTTGCGCCTGCGCCGGTGTATCATGGGGGCAGGAGGTGAGAGATGGCACGAAGACGTTCTCCAGACAACCCTGCTTGCCCCCACTGCGGGGCCGCCCACGTGATTCGCAACGGGCATGAGGATGGGCGGCAGCGGTGGGTGTGTCGGGCGTGTGGGCGCTCCTTCGGCCTCGCGTTCGGCACCCCCATGTACCGCGGGCGTGGGGGCAGGGCAAGTTGTCCGGATCAATCCTCCCGGTAGTGGCAGCCGCGGCTCTCCCTGTGCTCCCAGGCGGCCTGGGCCACGATGAGGGCTGCCTGCACCGCGTTCCGGAGGCCCACCAAGCCGTCCGTCAGGCGGGTGGCCCGGTAGAAGCGGTCTATCTCCCGCTGGAGGTTGGTCAGGTCGTCCAAGGCGCGCTGGAGGCGGCGGGTGGAGCGCACCAGGCCCACGTAGTTCCACATGATGTGCTGGATGGTCACCATGTCCTGGTGGATGAGGGCCGGGTCAGCCTCCTCCAGGCCGGTGTCATGCCAGGGAGGGATGTCCTCGGGGTTGATGGGCCAGTTCCCCAGGTTGCGGGCAGCGTGGCGGCCGGCCCGGTGCCCCCAGACCAACCCCTCCAGGAGGGAGGCGCTCCCCAGCCGGTTCGCGCCGTGCACGCCCGTGCAGGAAACCTCCCCCACGGCGTACAGGTGCTCCAGGCTGGTGCGCCCCCAGGCATCCACCCAGACGCCACCGCAGAAGTAGTGGGCCGCAGGGACCACCGGGATCGGCTCCTTGGTGATGTCCACCCCGTACTCCAAGCACTGGGCGTAGATGGTGGGGAACCGCTCCTGGATGCGCTCGGGCGGCAGCGCTGAGCGGAGGTCCAGGTAGACCCGGGTGGACTGGGTGCGGAGCATCTCCTTGTGGATGCTGCGGGCGACCACGTCGCGGGGAGCCAGGTCCTTCCAATAAGGGTCGTAGCGGTGCATGAAGGCCTCGCCGCGCTCGTTGACCAGGCGGGCCCCCGCACCCCGCACGGCCTCGGAGATGAGGAAGCGCGGCGCCCCCCGCAAGTAGAAGGCCGTGGGGTGGAACTGGACGTACTGGGCGTTGATGATGCGCGCTCCGGCGCGGGCCGCCATGGCCAGCCCATCGCCGCGGGCCCGTTCGGGGTTCGTGGTGTGGAGGTAGATCTGCCCCAGGCCGCCCGTCGCCAGGATGGTCTTGCGGGCCAGGTAGGCCCGGACCTGCCCCGTGTTCTGGTCCAGGACGTACGCGCCCACGCAGGAAGGCGGGTCGTAGACCGCCAGGGGGTTGCGGGAGTGGTGGGCCGGCGTCAGGAGGTCCACGGCGGTGTGGCGCGTCAGGACCTGGATGTTGGGCTGCTCGTGGAGCGCGGCGATGAGGCGTTCCTCAATGGCCCGGCCTGTGGCATCGGCCACGTGCAGGATGCGGTCGGTGGAGTGGGCGGCCTCGCGGATGTACTCCAGCGTGTCGTGGGGGGAGGAGGCGAACTGCACCCCCAGCCGCTGGACCAGGAAGCGCTCCACCAGGTCTGGGCCCTCGCGGGCCAGGATCTCCACCGCCTCGGGCCGGTTGACGTAGTCGCCGGCCCGCAGGAGGTCCTCTTTCAGAAGTTCGGGGCTATCGTTGGGCCCCCGGCCGATGATGCCGCCCTGGGCGTAGTAGGTGTTGCTCTCCCACGGCTCGGCCGCGCCCGTGATCACGGTGACCCTGAGCGAGCGGTCCTCGGCCGCGGTGAGCGCGGCCACGCTGCCCGCAATGCCACAGCCAATGACCAAGATGTCCGTCAGGACATGCTCCAAGTGGTCCGCCCCCATCGTCTGAGAACCTTTCCAAAACCACAGAGTTCACAGAGGCTCAGAGAACAAACCTCCGGATGCCATCCTTCAACACAGGCACGTTGAAATTGATCAGCAGGCCCACGGGAACGTGGGCCAGACGCATGTACGTAAGGAGCTGCGCCGTGTGGAGATCCGACAACTGTTCCACGCTCTTGAGTTCCACGACCAGCCGACCATCAACCAGGAAATCCAGCCGATAGCCGCAGTCCAACTTCATTCCCTTGTATTCCACGGGCAAAGGGACCTGTCGCAGAAAAGGTATCCCAGCGAGGGATAACTCATGGGCCAGGCACTGCTCATACACGGACTCCAGAAGCCCGGGCCCCAGGGTCCGATGCACCTCCATTGCGCAGCCAATGACCCGATATGTCAGAGGGTCTGACCCTTGCGGTATTGCTGACATCTTCAGAGCAGCCTTTCCCTTTTTATTTACCTCTGTGCTCTCTGTGACCTCTGTGGTGCAACGCTTTCAAAGGGAAAGCATGCGGGCCAGGGCCTGGTTGGCCCAGTGGGTGATGTCGGGCGGGACGGTGACCTTGCCCGGGGTGCGCCCCTCCCGCAGGCCCTCCAGGACCCGCAGGAGCGCCTCCGGCGTGATGCGGGCCATGGCCTTGCAGGTGGAGGGCAAAAGCGGCACCACCAGGCGGTCCGGGTAGTCCCGCGCCAGCCGCTGGACCATGTGGACCTCCGTCCCGATGGCGAAGCGGGAGCCCGGCGCGGCGTCCCGCACCGTGCGCAGGATGAAGGACGTGGAGCCGTTCAGGTCGGCGGCCCGCACCACCTCGGTGCGGCACTCCGGGTGCACCACCACGGTGATGGGGCTGTACTGCGCCCGCACCGCCCGCACGTGGTCCACGGTGAAGCAGATGTGGACGTGGCAGAACCCGTTCCAGACCACGACCCGCGCCCGCGCGAAGTCCGGCCTGCCGCCTTCCGGCTGGCGGGGGTCCCAGAGGCCGATCTCCTCCTCCGGGATCCCCAGGGCGAGGGCCGTGTTCTGGCCCAGCCACCGGTCCGGGAAGAAGAAGACCCGCTTGCCCTGGTCCAAGGCCCAGCGGAAGACGCGCCCGGCGTTGGCCGAGGTGCAGACGGCCCCGCCCCACCGCCCGCAGAGGGCCTTCACTTCTGCCAAGGAGTTCTGGTAGGTGATGGGGACGAACCCCTCCTCGCCCCAGGCCGCGGCTGCGGCGCGCAGGGCGACTTCCGCCTCGTCGGCCGTGGCCATAGCCGCCATGGGACACGAGGCATCGTGGGCCGGCAGGAGCACCGTCTGGTGCGGGCCGCAGAGCATGGCTGCCGTCTCGGCCATGAAGTCCACCCCGCAGAAGACGATGTAGCGGGCATCCCGTTCGGCGGCCGCGGCGCGCGAAAGTTCCAGTGAGTCGCCCACGTGGTCGGCGAAGGCGACGATCTCGTCCCGCTGGTAGTGGTGCGCCAGGAGGACCAGATCGCGGCCCAACGCCGCCTTGGCCTCACCGATGCGCTGGAGGACCTCGTCCAGCGTCAGGACCGTGTGTGGCGAGGACTTGCCCATCGCGGACCTCCCCCCGGCCCCCTCACGGGGCCCACGGCTCCAGTTCCAGGCTGATATCCAAGGCGCGCACGGAGTGGGTGAGCGCGCCCACTGAGATGTAATCCACCCCCGTCTCGGCGATGGCGCGGACCCTCTCCAGGTTCACCCCGCCGGAAGCCTCCAGGGGGATGCGCCCAGCCGTGCGCCGCACCGCCTCCCGCATGGTGGGAAGGTCCATGTTGTCCAGCATGATGCGGTCCACCGGGGGCTCCAGGGCCAGGACCTCGTCCAGTTCGGCCAGGGTCTTGACCTCCACCTCCACCGGCAGGCCGGCGCGGTTGCGGGCCCGCACCCGTTCCACAGCCTGGGCGATGCCGCCCGCGGCGGCGATGTGGTTATCCTTGATGAGGACCATGTCGTAGAGGCCCTGGCGGTGGTTCTGCCCCCCGCCCAAGCGCACGGCCCACTTGTCCAGCGCGCGCAGGCCGGGGGCCGTCTTGCGCGTGTCCAGGATGACCGCGCCCGTGCCCGCCACCGCCTCCACGTACCGGCGCGTTGCCGTGGCGATGCCCGACATCCGCTGGAGGAAGTTGAGCGCGGTCCGCTCCCCGCTCAGGATGGGGATGGCCGGCCCCTCCACGGTCGCCACGGCGGTGCCTGGCGCGACGGACGTGCCGTCCTCCACCCAGAAGGTCAGGACGACGGCCTCATCCAACTGGCGGAAGACTTCGCGCGCCACCAGGAGGCCGGCGATCACTCCTCCTTCCTTGGCCACGAAGGTGCCTCGGGCGCGCTGGTCGGGGGGGAGGGTCCAGGTGCTGGTCACGTCGCCCGGGCCGAGGTCCTCCTCCAGCGCGCGCCGCACGGCATCGGCCATGGCCCGCTGGAGATC
The DNA here is from genome assembly GCA_034434775.1 of Anaerolineae bacterium. GTDB lineage: Bacteria > Chloroflexota > Anaerolineae > DTPP01 > DTPP01 > DAOTYM01. The sequence continues at coordinate 10,385 of DAOTYM010000389.1, forward strand.
GGCTTGTAGGGGCATCTTCCCTTTCCCTTAAGCACGTTGGTGCGACCAGTTTACCACAGGGGAGGGTGGGCGTCAACAAAGCGCGCCAGGGGTGCAGAGTTCCCCCCGTAATAGGCCAACAGATCGTTACCACCCTCTGGGTCACAGGCGAGGAAGGAGTCTGGGCTGATGACGTCCAACAAGATCGGTGGGAACAGGGCAAGGGTGTCGGGCCATTGTACCGCCCCTCCTCCAAAGTGCGCAAGAAGGTCAAGGGTGGAGAGGTTCGCGGCGCTTTTTCTGGGGTGGGACGAGGCGGAGGAGGATGTGGCGGATGGTGTAGGGAGAGAGCTTCAGGAACGATACTCCCGGAGGAGCACCAGCCCTTGTCAAGATCCGCTCCATCACCTGGTAACGATGTCTTGGCCCACTTCCCCCCAGGCTTGACCGGAACGCCTCGGCATGGTACCATTGAAGAAAGCCTCTACCTTCGCACGGGGTGTCCACATGGCCGAACGCCCGCACCTTCAGCCGCCGGAGGGGGAAGCCACCGAAGCCCTTCGGCGCAAGGCCCTGGATGTCCATCGCCGCCTCCTGGAGACCTACGGCGAGCCAGAGCCGCGTCCCTCCGACCCCATCGGCACGTTGGTCTCCACCATCCTCAGCCAGAACACCAATGACGTCCTGCGGGACCAGGCTTTCCGCCGCCTGCGGGAGCGCTTCGGCACTTGGGAGGAGGTGCGGGAAGCCCCGGTGGAGGAGATCGCCCAGGCGATCCAGGTCTCGGGCCTGGGCGCGCAGAAGGCCCGGCGGATCAAGGCCGCGCTGGAACGGATCACGGAGGAGCGGGGCACCCTCTCCCTGGACTTCCTGCGGGAGATGCCCGTGGAGGAGGCCAGGGCGTGGCTCACCTCCTTTGACGGGGTGGGGCCCAAGACGGCGGCCATCGTCCTCCTCTTCGCCCTGGGCATGCCGGCCTTCCCGGTGGATACCCACATCCACCGCGTGAGCAAGCGGCTGGGCCTCATCCCCCCCAAGGCCTCGCGGGAGAAGGCCCACGGCATCCTGGAGGCCCTCCTGCCCCCGGCTGTCTACTACCCCTTCCACATCAACGTCATCCGCCACGGCCGGGAGGTGTGCGGGGCCCGCAAACCCCAGTGTGGGCGCTGTGTCCTGCGGGACCTGTGCGCCTGGTACGCGGCGACGATAGGAGGGCAGGCGGCGTAGGGGCGACGCACGCGTCGCCCTGGAGTGGCGGTCAGCGGATTCCGGGAACAGATGGAACAGGTGGGCACCCGACCTCACCCTCTTGCCGCCTGCGGCGGGGGACGAGCGGGGTGCCCGGAGAGAGGAAAGGCTTGATGTCCAAAGACGAAGGGGATCGGCTCACTCACTTGCTCCTGGTGCGCCACGCCGAGAGCGAGGCCAACCGCCGGGGCGTCTGGCAGGGCGGCAGCGCCGACGGCATCCTGAGCCCCCTGGGGCACCTCCAGGCAGCGCGCCTTGCCGAGAGGCTGGCGGCGTGGGAGCCTCCCGTGCAGCGCCTCTACAGCAGCCCCCTCCGCCGGGCGGTGGAGACGGCCCAGCCCATCGCCCAACGCCTCGGCCTGGACCCGGTCCTCCACCCCGACCTGCGGGAGATCGGCGTGGGCCAGGTCAGCGGCCTTTCCATGGAAGAGTTCAGGCAGCAGTTTCCCGACGTCTACGCCCGCTGGCTGAACAAGGAAGACCTGGACTTCACCTGGCCCGGCGGCGAGCAGCGGCGCGCCTTCTTCCACCGGGTGAGCCGGGTCGTCGGCGAGATCCTCGCCCGCCACCGAGGGGAGACGGTGGTCCTGGTGACCCACGGAGGGACCATCCGCGCCGCGGTGGTCGGCCTGCTGGGCCTGCAGGGCGCGCCGTGGTGGTCGTATGAGGTGGAGAACGCGTCCATCACCTACCTCACCGTGACGGCGGCGGGCGAGGCAGACCTCGTGCTCCTGGGAGACGCGAGCCACCTCGCCCCGCTCCGAGAGGAGGCCAGCAGATGACCGAAAAGGCTGAGCGGCCTGCGCGCCGGCGGTTCCCCCTCCTGGTCTACCAGGGCCTGTGGGAGATGGCCTTCTGGCCGGGCGTGTTGGTCTTCCTGGGGTGCGTTGCCTTCTTCCTCTGGAACCCTCCGGCCCTCCAGCCCGTCCGGCCCCTGTGGCTCCTGGGGGCTGCGGCCGCCATCGCCCTCCTCGTCTCCCGCGCCTGGGCGAAGGGCCGGGCCTGGGTGGAGATCGGGGAGGAAGGGTTCCGCGTCCGCGTCCCTTCCCGCGAACTGGAGGTGCCCTACGGCGCCGTGCACATCACCCGGCCCACGCTCCTCTACCAGCACTTCCACAAGGACGACCTGGAGGCGCGGGGCATGGCCCCCATCCGGCCCTACATCGGCCATTCCGCTGTCGTGGTGGAACTCAGGGAGTGGCCCCAGCCCCCGGACTGGGTCCGCCGGCACCTGGGCCCCTACTTCCTGGCCGCGGACTGCGAGGGGCTGGTGTTGACGGTGGAGGACTGGCTGGGCCTGCACCACGCCCTGGACGCGGCCCTGGAGGCCTGGCGGACCCGGCACCTGCCCCCGCCCAGGGAGCGGTTCCTGCGGGCCCGGGGCAAGATGCCCGATGCCCCGGAACAGGGCGTTTAACAAAACTTGATTTTTCGGCCCACCTGACGTAAAATAGAAAGTAAGGCCTGGCCAGGGGTGCCCCTCTCGCCTTCAGGCCTGTTCCTTATCAAGACCAAGCCGGAACACCCTTTGCGGGAGGAGTGCTGGCAGGCCCGCGGAGACGCAGGTACAAGCGCTCACACGAGGAAGACGGAGGGGAAAGCCGAGTTCAAGGCACGCGGAGGCCTGCCCCAGCACTGGCCCTGGGATGGGCAGCCATCTGGGGGGCAGGCCGAGATGGGACGAAGAGAGGGTACAGGCAAGGGCACGGAGGACCATTCCGTGCCTGTGCGGCTATCGCGAGTGCGGCTTCATTCCAGCCGGAGAGAAGATGCGACGCGGGGGCAAGCCTCTGTGACCCGCCCCCGTAGAGCGTAGAGGACCAGTGCAAGGCGGCCTGTGCCGCCAGAACGGCTGACACCGGATAGGCGCAGGGCTCCTCGGGAGCCTTGCCCAGCGGGGGCTTGGTGGCCGTCCTGCTGGTCTCCTGAACAGGATCGTTCAGTCGTGACCCTGGAGGGTGCGGATACGGAACCAAGCGCACGGAGAAGTGTGACGTAGGCGGTAAGGCAGCCTGCCAAGGGCTTGCTTGGGCCGGTGTGCTCTGGCACGCTGGGGTTTCGCATCCTGAAGCCCAGAGAAGGGTCCGACCCACGACTGGAAGAGTCGGAGCGATAGCTGCGGCCGTTTCGTGCTGCGGCTATTTTGTTTCCAGAGGGGGAAGACCGTGTCCCCGACGGTGACCCGGTTGCGGTTCCAGAGCAAGAACCCGGAACGGGTGAACGTCTACCTGGACGGCGCCTTCGCCTTCAGCCTGCCGGCGGTGGAAGCGGCGCGCCTGCGCAAGGGGCAGGTCCTCACCGAAGAGGAAGTGCAGGCCCTGCGGGACCTGGACGCCTTTCACCGGGCCTACGAACGGGCCCTGCGCTTCCTGAAGTACCGGCCGCGCAGCGTCTGGGAGGTCCGCCAGTACCTGCAGCGCAAGGGGGAGCCGGAGGAGCGCATTGACGCTGTGGTGGCCAAATTGCAGGCACACCGCTGGCTGGACGACGCGGCCTTCGCCCGCCTCTGGGTGGAGAACCGGCAGGCCTTCCGCCCCAGGGGGGAGCGGGCCCTGCGCTGGGAACTGCGGCGCAAGGGGGTGGACGACGCCACCATTGAGGCCGCGTTGGCCGAGGTGGATAGCGAGGCCGAAGCCGTGGCCCTGGCCTTGCAGCGGGCTGAGCGGTGGAAGGACCTGGATGCCCGCACCTTTCGCCAGCGGATGCTGGGCTATCTCACCAGGAGGGGGTTTGACTACGCCGAGGCCGTGGAAGCCACCCAGAAAGCGTGGGAGGCCCTGGGGCGCGGGGAGCCACCTGAAGAGATGTGACGGAAAGGCGGCGCGCGCCCGGCCGCGGCAGGCCGAAGGGGTCCCCTGGGAGGGGGTGCCCCTGGCAGGCCCAAACCCGTTGAAGACGAAACACTCAGGAGAGGATAGACGATGTTTTGGACGCGGAACCTTGTGACCTTTGTGGCAACGCTCCTGGGCGTGGCGGTGGTGGCCTTCTTGCTGGGCTACCTGCTGCGCCAGTACCTGGAGGAGACCCGGCGCAAGGCCCTCGGCGTGCAGCGGGAGAAGGTCCTCGCCGAGGCCGAGGCCAAGGCCCGGGAGATCGTCCTCAGTGCCAGGGATGAGGCCCTCAAGATCCGCGCTGAGGCCGAACAGGAGATCGCCCGGCGCAAGCAGGAACTGGAGCGCGCCGAAGAGCGCCTCCAGAAGCGCCAGGAAGCCCTGGAGCACAGGAACGAACAACTGGAAAGCCGCGAGCGGAGGCTCAACCAGCGCCAGAGCGAACTGGACAAGCGGAAGAACGAACTGGACAAGATGGAGGCCAAGCGCCAGGCCGAACTGGAGCGGGTCTCGGGGATGACCAAGGAAGAGGCCAAGGCCCTCCTCCTCAAGGTGGTGGAAGAGGAGTCCCGCAAGGAAGTGGCGGCCGTGATCCGGCAGGTGGAGGCCGAGGCCCAGGAGGAAGCCAACCGCAAGGCCCAGAAGATCATCAGCCTGGCCATCCAGCGCATGGCCTCCGAGCAGGTCTCGGAACTGACCGTCTCCGCCGTCCCCCTCCCCAGCGACGAGATGAAAGGGCGCATCATCGGCCGCGGGGGCCGGAACATCCGGGCCCTGGAGCAGGCCACGGGGGTGGACCTGGTGGTGGACGACACGCCAGAGGCGGTGATCGTCTCGGCCTTTGACCCGGTGCGCCGGGAGATCGCCCGCCGTGCCCTGGAGAAACTCATCGTGGACGGGCGCATCCACCCCGGGCGCATTGAGAAGATCGTCAGCAAGACCGAGCAGGAAGTGGAGGCGATCATCCGGGAAGA
>DAOTYM010000390.1:0-2076 GCA_034434775.1 Anaerolineae bacterium
TCAGGGCTGACTCATTCTTACAGAACTCTGATAGCCTTCCGGTGTGGCAGACCGTAGGGCACGCCTCCTGGCGTGCCATCTAGCGTCCGGAGGAGCGGTTAAGGGCTTCCCTTTGTAAAAACGAGTCAACCCTGCGCCCTGGCATAGGGGCGATTCGGGAATTGCCCTTAAAGAAGAGGGGGAAGCCTCAGCGCTTCCCCCTCGTGGCCTCCGCACCCGGGCCAGTTACGGCCGCAGGTGTGCCTCAAACTGCTTGATGAGGGCCTGCTTGGGCCGCACGCCCACCACCCGCTCCACCTCCTGGCCGTTCTTGAAGAGGATGAGGGTGGGGATGCCCATGATGCCGAACTTCCCCGGCGTGGCCGGGTTTTCGTCCGTGTTCATCTTGGCCACGATGAGCCGGCCAGCATACTCCCGGGCGATCTCCTCTATCGTGGGCGCCAGCATGCGGCAGGGCATGCACCAGGGTGCCCAGAAGTCCACCAGGACCGGCAACTCCGCGCCCAACACCACCTCGTCAAAGGTGGCGTCCTCCACGTGGAGCACTGGCGAGGGTTCTCCCTCACCCGGGACGTCGCCAGATGCAGATGAGTTGTCTTGCCCGAAAAGCGATTTGAACCAGTTCCCAGCCATCTTGTCCTTTCCTGTTCAGAAGTTCTGTGATAGCCGCCACATAGGGGTTGGGGGCCTCGTCAAAGAAACAGACGCCTTCCGCATCGCAGAAGATGACCGGCGCGGCCTCCCCTGCGGGGCCGCCCAGTGCCTCTGCCGCCCGCAGCAGTTCCTCGCGGGAGTGGGTGGTGATCTGGTACGTCCACCGGGTCATGCCGACGCGCCCTCCTGCTCGGCCAGAAACCGCTCGGCATCCATGGCGGCTGCGGCGCCAGAGCCCGCGGCGATCACCGACTGGCGGAACCAGGGGTCCTGCACGTCTCCCGCGGCGTACACCCCGGGGATGTTGGTCCGCTGCCGCTTGTCGGTGATGATGTAGCCGTTCTCGTCCAGGTCCAACTGCCCTCGGAAGAGGGCTGTGTTGGGGTTCATGCCGATGTAGACGAACACGCCGTCCGCTGGCAGGACCTGCTCCTCCCCCGTCCTGACGTTGCGCAGGCGGACGCCCGTGACGCGGCTCTCGCCCAGGACCTCCGTCACCACCGAGTTCCAGACGAAGCGGATCCGTTCGTTGGCGAAGGCCCGCTGCTGCAGCAGTTTCTGGGCCCGGAGCTGGTCCCGCCGGTGGACGATGGTTACCTGGCGGGCGAAACGGGTGAGGAAGAGCCCTTCATCCAGGGCAGCATCGCCGCCTCCCACCACCACGACCTCTTTATCCCGGTAGAAGAAGCCGTCGCAGGTGGCGCAGAAGGACACGCCCCGCCCGATGAACCGGTCCTCGCCCGGCACGCCCAAGCGCCTGGGGCTTGCGCCCGTGGCCACGATGACGGCCCGGGCCCTGTATTCCCGCTCCCAGGTCCTCACGAGGAAGGGACGCTGGGAGAAATCCACTTCCTTGACTTCGTCCATGACGATGCGCGCCCCGAAGCGCTCGGCCTGCTGCTGGACCTTCTGCGCCAGGACGTGGCCCGGGATGCCCTCGGGGAAGCCAGGGAAGTTCTCCATCAGGTCCGTGGTGGCCGTCTGGCCCCCGGGCGCAGGCCCCACCAGGACCAGGGGCTCCAGCAGGGCCCGCCCCGCATACACGGCCGCGGTGAAGCCGGCCATGCCGCCCCCAATGATGAGCAGGTTCTCCACCTCCCGTTTCGGCGCGGGGCCGGCCTGCCCTTCCTCCCCCGGCAGGCGCAAGGAGAAGGTCATCCCTTCCATGTCTCGTTGCCTCCCTCTTCCTCCATCCGTGGGTGAGCCCTGTTCAGATACCCTCTAGGGGTATCCAAGGGAGGTATGATAGCACAGGAGGAAAGGGGTGTCAAAGCCCAGGGGCCTTTGCAGCACTCCCCTTTCGGCCCCGCGCAGACACCACCTGGACATGTCCTGAACACGCCACCTCGTGCCCGCTCCCCACCACCCGCCCCCGCGGCGGAAGGGGTTGAAGGTTGCGCAAGAGCGGAGCCTTGCGAGCCT
>DAOTYM010000391.1:0-8019 GCA_034434775.1 Anaerolineae bacterium
TTGCGCACCACCTGGCGGGAGGTGTGCCAGAGGCGGGCTGTCTGGGAGATGCTTCCCGTCTCTCGGTAGGTCTGCACCAGACGTTTTCTTGCTTCTACGCGGTCCATGGCGTATACTTCCTTGTAGGCCAAGTCTGCCATAGCTGGTGCTCCTCCTCTTGCAATTGTTTCCACAGAGATGCTACCGGAGGAGCACCAGCCCTTGTCAAGATCCGCTCCATCACCTGGTAACGATGTCTTGGCCCACTTCGGCGCCTCTTTGACGCCTCCCGCTCCTGGGGGTATAATCTGACGTGGAAATCTCGGTCCGGGGCGGACCCACACGCGACGTTCCCCACGAGGAGAAGGCCGTTGCGCGCGCTGATCACTGGCGGAGCAGGGTTCATCGGCAGCCACCTGGCTGAAGCCTTGCTGGCCCGCGGCGACGAGGTCACCATCATAGACGACCTCTCCACCGGGCGCTTTGAGAACATCGCCCACCTCCAACACCACCCGCGGTTTCACTTCGCCATTGAGACCATCACCAACCAGACGGTGATGGACCGCCTGGTGAGCGAATGTGACCTCATCTTCCACCTGGCGGCCGCGGTGGGGGTGGAACTCATCGTCTCCCGGCCCGTGCACGTCATTGAGACCAACATCATGGGCACCGAGGCTGTCCTCCGCACGGCCAACCGCTACCGCCGCAAGGTCCTCCTGGCCTCCACCTCCGAAATCTACGGCAAGAGCGAGGAGGTCCCCTTCCGGGAGGACGCCGACCGGGTCCTGGGCCCCACCACCCGGAGCCGCTGGTCCTACGCCTGCTCCAAGGCGGTGGATGAGTTCCTGGCCCTGGCCTACTGGAAGGAAAAGGGGCTCCCCGTGGTCATCTTCCGCCTGTTCAACACCGTCGGCCCCCGGCAGACCGGCCGCTACGGCATGGTGGTGCCGCGCTTCGTCCAGCAGGCCCTGCGGGGCGAGCCCATCACCGTCTATGGCGACGGCAAGCAATCCCGCTGCTTCACCGACGTGGAGGACGTCGTCCGGGCCATCATCGCCCTGGCCGAGCACCCGGGCGCGGTAGGCGATGTCTTTAACATTGGCAGCACCGAGGAGATCACCGTTGAGGACCTGGCCTGGAAGGTCAAGCGCCTCGCCGAGAGCCCTTCGCCCATCGTCTACATCCCCTACGACCAGGCCTACGAAGCCGGCTTTGAGGACATGCGCCGGCGCGTCCCGGACCTGACCAAGATCCGCAACCTGGTGGGGTACGAGCCCCGGGTCCCTCTGGACGAGACCCTGCGGCGCATCATCGCCTGGTTCCGCCAGAAGGAAGGGCTGGGAGAGAGGACGCCGGAGGGCGTGGCGGGGGAGCGGTAGCCCCGCATTGCAAGGAGGAAGGCCATGGCCCGGTCGTGGGGGCTGATCCTGGTGGCGGTGGTCCTGGCCGTGGGAGGCCAGCTCCTTCTGAAGCAGGGGATGAACCGCGTCGGGCCCCTGGAGGCTGCGGCCTTCTGGACCCGCCCCGTGGAGACCCTGGCGCGCCTCGCCAGCCGCGTGGAGGTGGTCGCGGGCATGGTCCTATATGCCTTCAGCGCGGCAGCGTGGCTGGTGGTCCTCTCGCAGATGGACCTCAGTTACGCCTACCCCCTGCTGGCCCTGATGTACGTCCTGGTCCCCCTGGCCTCTCGCCTCTTCCTGGGGGAGCAGATCCCGCCCAGCCGGTGGGCGGGCATCGTGGTCGTCTGCGCGGGGGTGTACCTCGTTTCCCGGGGGTAGCCGGCCAGGGCTTCCCGACAGGCCCTTGAGGAGGGGGTAGATGCCGATTCAGACGCTCACCTGCGGCGGCACCACGTGGGTGAACGTGGAGAACGCCTCGCTCCAGGACTTGGAGCGCCTGCGGCAGACCTTCGGCTTCCACCCCCTCGCCCTGGAGGACGTCCTCAACCGGAACGAGCGGCCCAAGGTGGACGAGTACGGGGACTACCTGTTCCTGGTGCTCCAGTTCCCCGTCTTCCAGAAGGAGCAGAGGCTCAGCGTCCCCAGCGAACTGCACGTCTTCGTGGGCGCGGACTACCTGGTCACGGCCCACGATGCGTCCCTCCGCCCCCTGGTGGACCTCTTCCGCGAGTGCGGGCAGGATGAGGCCGCCCGGCGACGGAACATGGAAGCCGGCCCGGGATGGCTCCTCTACCGCATCCTGGACCGCATGGTGGACCACCTGTTCCTGATCCTGGACCGCGTGGGGGCGCGGATCCGCGGCGTTGAAGAGGGGCTGTTCACTCAGAACATCCGTTCCATGGTGGAAGAGATCTCCCTGGTGCGGCGGGACCTCATCGCCCTGCGCAGCATCGTGAAGCCGCAGATAGGCCTCGTCGCGGACCTGGAGCAGGGGGACCACCCAGTCCTCCGGCAGGACCTGAAGCCCTACTTCGGCGACGTCGCCGACGGGTTCCACAGGGCCTGGGACATTCTGGAGGACTACCGCGAGGTGATGGACGACCTCAGCGAGACGGCGGACTCGCTCACCTCGTACCGGATCAACGAGGTGATGCGCGTGCTCACCGTGATCTCCGTCATCATGCTGCCCCTCACGCTCCTCGCGGGCATCTACGGCATGAACGTGCCCCTGCCCCTGGCCCACTCCCCCCTCTCCTTCATCCTCATCCTGGGCCTCATGATGCTGATCGCGGCGGGGATGCTCTTCTACTTCCGCCGCCGGGGGTGGGTGTGAGGGCGGGGAGCGGACCGGCCCAGTTCTTGCACCTGGGGATAGTGGGCGTGAGGGCCTCCCCCCTCGGGGACCGGAGGCGCAGGTTGGGAGGTGGCGAACCATGAGCGCAGGGTTGCGGACCGCGGTGGAAGGATGGCGTTTCGTCGGGGGAGGCGTGGTGGAAAGGCCCGCCGGGCTCCTGGCGGAGGAGCGGGGCGACCTCGGCGCGGCCCCTCACGGGCGCGGGAACCTCTACGTCCTGGTGGACCTGGAAGGCCCCTCCGAGGGCCGGGACGAACTGGCCCAGACCCTGGTGCAGGCGGTCCGCCAGGCCTACTACAGCCAGCGCGGCAGCGTCACAGGGGGCCTGCGCCACGCCCTGAACGCGGCCAACCAGGCCCTCCTCCGCTGGAACCAGAACCAGCCCTACGACCGGCAGCGCACGGCCTCCGCGGCCTGCCTGGTCCTGCGGGGCGGCGACGCCTATGCCGCCCACGTGGGCGATGTGGTGACCCTGGTGGTGCAGGACGGGGGATGCCAGGCGTTCCCCGAGACGCGGGAGCGCCTGGGGGTCCGGCGGGGGGTGGAGCCCGCCTTCTACCACACCTCTCTGGAGGCGGGGCAGACCTTCCTCCTCGCCAGCGGAGGCCTGGCGCGCCTGCGCCGTCCCGCCGAACTGGGGGCCTGGGTGAAGACCAAGGGCCCCCTGGGCGCGGTGGCCGCTGCGGCTTCCCCCGCGCGCGCCGACCTCCTGGCCCTCAGCATTGAGGTCAGCGGCGAACGGGAGGAGGCCGTGCCCTCGGTGCGGGAACGCCTCGTGGCTGAAAAGGAGGCCCCTCCCCGCGCCCAGGTCCAGGCCGCTAGAGGTCTCCGCGCTGCCGCCAGAGCCCTCGGCAACGCCTTCCTGGCTGGGCTCGCCGTGCTCCTCCTCCTGCTGCGGGGGGTGGTCACCCTCGTGGGGCGCCTGGTGCCCCCGTCCGCCGAAGCAGAGGAGGGCCTGGAGCCCAGCGCCCCAGGTGAGCGCCGCCGGGTAGGGGCCTGGGCTGTGCTCCTGGCCCTGGCCATCCCCCTGGCGGTGGCGTTGATCGCCGGCGCCATCTACTGGCAGCGGGGCCGCGAAGCCGAGGAGCAGTTCCGGCGGCTCCTCAGCGAGGCCCAGGCCCTCTACCAGACCGCTTCCCAGACGGAAGACCGCGCCCAGGCCCGGGGGATGTACCTGGAAGCCCTGGAGCGCGCCGGCCAGGCCGAACAGGTCCGCCCAGGCACCGACGAGGTCCGCCAACTGCGGGAAGCCCTCCAGGAGCGCATCCGCCAGGTGGACCGGGTGGTCCCCCTCTACGGCCTTGCGGCCCTGTGGACCTACCAGACCCCGGGCAGCAGGCCGGCGCGGATCGTCGCCTACGGCCAGGACCTCTTCGTGCTGGACCGGGGCACCGGGGAAGTGCACCGGCACACCCTTTCGGAGAGCCTGGAGGTGCTCAAGGATGGGGCAGAGGACGAAACCATCCTGCGCAAGGGCGATGTCGTGGGCAACGTGGTGGTGGGGGACATCCTGGACATCGCCTGGATGCCGGCGGGGGGCGAGCGCACCCAGAGCAGCCTCCTGATCCTGGAGTCCGGTGGCCGGATCCTCGCCTGGCAGCCCAACTGGGGGACCCAGCCGGTGCAGGTCTACGGCACGGAGAACTGGCGGGCGCCGACGCTCCTGCGCTCCTTCACCCAGGGGCGGCTGTACCTCCTGGACCCGCCCCAGCGGCAGGTCCTGCGCTACCTCCCCACCAAGGACGGATACACCAGCCCGCCGGAGAAGTACTTCGTCGCCGAGGGGGGCGAGGACCTGCAGGGGGTGGTGGACCTGGCGATTGACGGGTTCGTCTACCTCCTGTACGGCGATGGGCGCATCGCCAAGTACGAGATGGGCCAGCCCCTTCCCTTTGCCGCCCAGCCGCCGCCGGATGGCTGGAAGGGCGTCACCGCCCTCTTCACCGGCCCCGACACGGGCGCGGCTTCCGCGGTCCGCTACCTCTACGTGGCCGACGCCGACGGGCAGCGGGTGGTGCGCCTCAGCAAGGATGGGGAGTTCATCTGCCAGTACGTGGCTCCGGGCGATGCCCCCCAGGCCCTGGCCGACCTGCGGGGCCTCTTCGTGGACGAGGAACAGGGCCTGATGTTCCTGGTGAGCGGGCGCACCCTCTACCGGTCGCCCTTCCGGCTGGAGTGACCGAGGCGAGGCCGCGGTTTGCCAAAATGCCGCCCTTGTGGTATAGTATCCCTTTGATAGGGTGCATCCCAGTCTGCCCTGTCCGAAGAAGCACAGGCCCACGCGTCGCAAGCCCGGGGGAATGTGCTTTTTTGCTGCCAAGGCCCTGACAGGGGAAGGAGAGAGTTGGACCTCAAGGCTTTCGGCCCTCATCACCCAAGGCGACGAGAACCTCCGTTCCCACAGGCCAGGGGGAGAGGCCAGAGGAGCGCCAGGCTTCCCTCCCTGGGGGTGGCGGGTTTGCTTTTCCCAGGGGTTCGTATTTCCTCTTCCTCCTCACGGAATCCGTGAGGAGGATTTTTTGTGTCTGGAGGAGGTGACGATGTTCTTTGAGAAGCTCCTGTACGCCATCGCCAAGAACGAGAGCCTGCTCTGCGTGGGGCTGGACCCCCGGCCCGAGACCTTCCCGCCGGAACTGCAGAAGGCCGGCGACCCCATCTTTGAGTTCAACCGCCAGGTGATTGACGTCACCGAGGACCTGGTCTGCGCCTACAAACTCAACTACGCCTTCTACGAGGCCCAGGGGATGGCGGGCCTGAGCGCCCTGCACCGCACCATGGACTACATCCCCTCCCACCTGCCCATGATCCTGGACTTCAAGAGCGGCGACATCGGCTCCACAGCCAAGGCCTACGCGCGGGCCGCCTTCCAGGTCTGGGGGGCCGACGCGGTGACCATCAACCCCTACGTGGGGTGGGACGCGCTGGAGCCCTTCTGCACCCACAAGGGGCGAGGGGTCTTCGTCCTCTGCCACACCTCCAACCCCAGCGCGGGGGAGTTGCAGGAAGTCTGGTCGGGCGGGCGGCCCCTGTACCACCGGGTGGCGCGCCTGGCCCAGGAGAAGTGGAACGTCTACGGCAACGTGGGGCTGGTGGTGGGGGCCACCTACCCCCAGGCCGTGGCCGAGGCGCGGGCGCTGGCCCCCGACCTGTGGTTCCTCTTGCCCGGCGTGGGCGCGCAGGGGGGCGACCTGGAAGCGGCCCTCGCGGCCGGGCTGCGGGCAGACGGCCAGGGGGTGATCGTCGCCGTCTCCCGAGGGGTGGCCCAGGCGGTGGACCCCCGGGCAGCGGCCCAGCGCTTCCGCGAACGGATCAACCAGTGCCGCGAGGCGCTGGCCGGCCGCCCTCGCCAGCGCTCCCAGACGGCCAACGGCGATCCCACCTTCATCATCCGCCTGGCCGATGCCGGCGGCATCCGGGTGGGGGACTTCGTCCTCCATTCCGGGCAGCGTTCGCCCATCTACATAGACCTGCGCATCCTGCCCTCGCACCCCTTCCTGCTGGACGAGGTGGCGGCCATCTACGCCCGGTTGCTCTCCCGCCTGACCTTTGAGCGCATCGCCGCCATCCCCTACGCCGCCCTGCCCATCGGCACGGCGGTGGCCCTGCGGACGGGCATGCCCCTCATCTACCCCCGCCGGGAGGTGAAGGCCCACGGCACGGCGCGGCCCATTGAGGGGTTCTTCAACCCGGGGGACCGGGCGGTGGTCCTGGACGACCTGGTCACCACGGGGGCGAGCAAACTGGAGGCGGTGAACCTCCTGCGGGAGGCCGGGCTGGAGGTGCAGGACATCGTGGTCCTCATTGACCGCAGCCGCGGCGCGGCGGCGGAACTGGCCCAAGAGGGGCTGCGCCTCCACGCCGCCTACACCTTGGAGGAGATCATCCGCATCCTGGTGGAGCACGAACGGATGGGCGGCGAGGAGGCGGAGCGGGTGCGCCGGTGGATGGAGGAGGCGGCGTGAACCCCGACCTGACGGTGGACCTCTGCGGCATCCGCCTGCGGAACCCCCTGGTGCTGGCCTCTGGCGTCCTGGGGACGGAGCCGGGCATCCTCCACCGGGTGGGGCTGGCCGGCGCGGGAGCCGTCACCAGCAAGTCGTGCAGCCTGCTGCCGCGCAAGGGCCACCCCAACCCCACGGTGCTGGATTGGGGCCCGGGGCTCATCAACGCCGTGGGCCTGGCCAACCCGGGGGTGGAGGAGGAGGTCCGCATCCTGCGGGAGGCGCGGGAGCGCCTGGCGGGGGAGGGGGTGGCCATCTTCGCCAGCATCGTGGCCGGCACGGTGGAGGAGTTCGCCGAGGTGGCCCGCCGGGTCTCCGAGGCCGAGCCGGACCTGATTGAGGTCAACATCTCCTGCCCCAACGTCATCTCGGAGTTCGGGGAACTGTTCGCCCACCGGCCGGAGTCGGCGGCGGCGGTGACCCGGGCGGTGAAGGAGGCCACCGACATCCCCGTGAGCGTCAAGCTCTCGCCCAACGTGGCGGACATCGTCTCCATCGCCCAGGCGGTGGCCGAGGCCGGGGCCGACGCCATCACGGCCATCAACACCGTGGGGCCGGGCATGGTCATAGATGTAGAAAGCGGCCGCCCCTTCCTGAGCAACCGGGAGGGTGGCCTCTCCGGCCCGGCCATCCGCCCTGTGGCCGTGCGCTGCGTGTACCGCATCGCCCAGGCCGTGGACGTGCCGGTCATCGGCACCGGCGGGGTGATGCGGGGCCGGGACGTGGTGGAGATGGTCATGGCCGGGGCCACGGCGGTGGGGGTGGGTTCGGCCGTCTACTGGCGAGGGCCGGAGGTCTTCGGGGAGTTGTTGGCAGAAGTGCGGGAGTTCCTCGTCTCCCACGGGTATGGGAGCCTGGCGGAGATCCGGGGGGTGGCGCACCGATGATGCGTTCTGGGGAGTTGGAAGGGCGTTTCCCGCGGGCCTTCCGCGTCGCGCTGGTGCGGCAGGAGACGCCGCGGGTCCGCACCCTGGTGCTGGAGGGCCGCCTGGCGGCCGAGCCGGGGCAGTTCGTCATGGCCTGGCTGCCGGGCTTGGACGAGAAGCCCTTCAGCCTGGTGGATGGCGACCCCCTCACCTTGGCCGTAGCGCGGGTGGGGCCCTTCACCGAGGCGGTGCACCGCCTGCAGGTGGGGGACCGGCTGTGGGTGCGCGGCCCCCAGGGGCGGGGGTTTGCGCTGCCCCAGGGGCGGCTGCTCGTGGTGGGGGGCGGGTATGGCGTGGCGCCGCTCCTCTTCCTGGCGCGGCGGGCGAGGGAGGCTGGCCAGGAGGTCTGGGCCGCCCTG
>DAOTYM010000392.1:0-3942 GCA_034434775.1 Anaerolineae bacterium
CCACTATTATACCCCTTCATCAGAACTTTGGAAAGCCCTGGAATGCTGCGTGCGGAGTTGCCCTTTGGGGAGGGTTGTGTTATAATGCGCTCGCTAAGACCCCCCTAGATCAACCTGGTTTCCCCTGGAAACCGCTTGCACAGGCCCCCTGGATGGGGATTGACCTCCGCCTTTGGAAGGCGATGGGCGAAAGCCAGAGGAGGACTGCCAGGCACGGGCAGAGGAGCATGCGGCCAGGCGCCTGAAGGTTCGTGCAGCAAGGGCTCGCCCGCCCCGTTCTGAGCCAGGCTTTGCCCCGGCATTGGCTTCGGCGCTCTGGTGGCCACAGTCAGGGCTCCGATGCCACCAGATCCCCTGGGCGCACCTCGCCACCCGAAGAGAAGACCACCACGGCCCGATCGTGTTGCTGAGGCTGATAGACTGCCGCCCACCGCACAGTGCGGTAGGCCAGGACCAGGCCCGTCCAAAGCCACATGGGAAGTTTGCCGCTGAGGACGATCCCCCGATCCTGGGGGACCGCGGGCACGGCCAGGTTTTGCGCCTCGGCGTAGTCCAGGTACGAACCTTCTACGGATGCTTCCAGGCGGATGTGGCTGCCCCGGTCGTGGACCCGGATGCGCAAGGGACCTTCCGAGCCTTCCCCTCCAGTGGTCAGGGCAGGCGGACCGACCCAGCCCAGGCGCACGTCAAATTGGTAGAAGGGCGCTGGCGGCGTGAGGGTGGCCACAGCCGCGTAGAGCCAGACGGGGCCGCGGCCGTAGAGCCCCAGCGGAACGCGTTCGGGGAGGTAGGCGAGGACGCGGGGGAGGTCCTGGGGCTGCCAGCGGTTGGGTTCCGTCCCGAGGGCGCGGGCCAGCCGCGCGAGGTCCACCACCGTCTCCACGGGGGCTTGGGCCATGTGGGCCTGGCGGATCTCCTCGGGGGAGTAGGCGAAGAGGAGGCAGAGCCTTTCCACCAGGGCGTCAAAGGTGGGGCCAGAGGCTACCGTGCCTCGCTCCAGGCCGGTGATCACGCCTTGGAGCACGCGCCCCTGGCCTTCCACCCTCTGGGTGCCGTGGAGTTCCGAGCGGAGGTCGGCGAGGAGCGCGAGGCCGTGGCGCTGGGCCAGGCTTTTCCATTCCCGCCTTGAGGCCTCATCCCGGTGGAGGAGGACAAAGTGGGTGCAGCAGTCCAGGATGGCCTCTTGCCACGGGGTGGGCCGCCCTCCCACGTCCACGATGAGGGGCAGGTGGCGGTTCAGGATGTCCCGAGAGACGTGCTCCACCCAACGGGGAGAGCCCCAATCCTTGATGCGGATGCGCCGCACGAGGGCCTGCTGGGCTTCGTTGGCCCAGTCGCCCTCGCCGTCGGGGTAGGCGCGCAGGACGTAGTGCTGGACGTCCCGGGCGCGCAGCGCCTGGCTGAGGCTGTAGGCGAGGACGGACTTCCCCGCATGCGGGGGGCCGCCGATGGCCACGGCTGGGAAGAGTTCCATATGGATCACGCTCCTGGCGATGGAGGGGGAGCACTTTGAGCACCCCACGAGGATGCACGCTGGTTTCCACCATGGGTGGGCAGGCGCAGGTCGTGACCTTCGCCCTGGATGACCTGCTGGCCCGAGGGGAGGAGGTGCGGGAGGTCTACGTGCTGCACCTTTCCCCGGCCGATCCCCGCGTCCGGCGGGCTCTGGACCAACTGGCCGATGAGTTCGCCGGCGACCGGTACGGCGGCCGTGTGTGCCGCTTCCGCCCCTGGGTCATCCGGACGCGTGCTGGGCCGCCCCTGGTGGACATCCGGGATGAATCCGATGCGGACCAGGTCTGGATGGAGGTCTACCGCCTCCTGGGCGAACTGAAGGGGCAGGGGAGGCGGTTGCACCTGTGCATTGCGGGAGGGCGCCGGATCATCGGGGTGCTGGCCCTTTCGGCGGCCATGCTCCTTTTCGGCCATGAGGACTGTGTGTGGCACATGTACACGCCGCGGGCCTTCCTGGAGCGGGCACGGGATGGGGCCATCCTGCACGCGCGGCCGGAGGATGGGGTGCGCCTCATCCAGGTCCCCATGGTCCCGTGGGGCTCTTACTTCCCTGCCCTGCGGGAGTTGACCCGGGCGACGGCGGGCCAGGTGGTGGCCGAGGGGATCCGCTGGCTGGAGGAAGCGGACCGCCGGCGGTGCGAACAGGTGTTGGAGCGGCTGACGCCGCGACAGCGAGAGGTGCTCCTGGCCTTCGCTGCGGGCGACACGCCGCAGGAGGTGGCCGAGCGCCTGCACATCACCCTGAAGACGGTGGACACCCACAAGACGACGATCTTGGCGGAGTGCCGCAATGCATGGGAACTGCCGGAGGGCCAGCATCTGAGTTACCATTTCCTGCGCGAGAAGTTCGGTCCCCTCAGGCATCGGCTGAGGAGATGATACCACACCTCTGGGAGGGAGGCTTCGGAGGAAACTCTGAGAGGGAGTGGGGAAAGGTCGGATGGCGGGGGACAGAAGATGCGGTATGCTGGAAGCGCCCGGGAGCGCCGCCAAAGCGTGCCGACGGACAGGGGAGAGGGCGGCGGCGCTCCCGCGGGGATACTCTTCGGAAGAAGGGAGGTGCAAGCGTCAGATGAAAGGGATAGCAGGGTTTTGGTTTTTCTTTGTCTTCCTGGTTGTGGGATGTTTATGGGTTTCCACCACTGCCGATGTGAGCACAAAAGCCATGTCGGCAGTGCAGGCTTCACAGTTATACGATGGAGCCAGTTTGACAGTGCTCTGCGTGATCGCGGTCACGGTGGCCTTCATATGGGTAGGGATGCAGCCTGTGTTGGAATCCTTGGAGGAATCGTTGGAGGCGAAAAGTGACACAAAGGCACCCAAAGTTGTTGAGGAAGGGGGAAAGGATCACTCGTAAGTAGAGAGAGACTTGCGCGCGACGGAGGTGATGCCAGAGATATGACACAACTGCTTCGGGGATAGGCTCATCGCAAACTTTGGGAGGCCGTAGATGACCGAGAGAATCCTGCTCGCTGGCGACGTGGATGCCATCAAAGATTACGTCTTTGAGACCTCTTCGCTGCCCCAAATACGCGGGGGCAGCGAACTGCTGCTGGAGTGCGAAGAGCAAATCAAGAAGGGGCCACTGCAAGAACAGCACGGCTATAAGACCATCTACTGCGGCGGCGGGAGCTTTCTCCTAGAGGTACCCGTCGGTCGCGCCGAGCAGGTTAAGCGGGATCTTGAGCGGCTCTACCTGGAACAGACCCTCGCGGCCACGGTCACGATCGTCTACGAGGGTTCTCCCCCTGCTGCCTCGCCTCTAGCGCCCGCGGACGGATGGGCGGGGCTGTTGCACAGAGCGGCTCAGAAAGTTCCTCTCAACGGTGGATTCGCCCATCGGATGTTCGTCTTGAGCGCTCGGATGCAGGAGGCAAAAGCCCAGAAGTCTGAGGCGCCCTTCTACGAAACCTTCCCTTTGGGGAAGCGCTGCGACCGATGCGGCAAAAGGATGGCTGCCTACCCAGACCCTCTGGAGTCGGATAAAAGGCTGTGCCCTGTGTGCAGGAGGCGGGACAGCAAGGGAAGGGAATCGGGCAAAGCGATCCGCGGCAAGTTCAACCAGGAGTTCTGGGAGAGATATGGAGCCAGAGACTGCCGGGCTCAGCAACCCCAGGACCTGGATACCCTCGTTGAAGGTGCAAAACGGAAGTACCTGGCTTTCGTCTACGCTGACGGCAACGATATCGGGCGCTTGCTCCAGCAAGCGGAGACTCCAGAACAGTATCAAGACCTCTCTCAGGCATTGGGAGAACGCACTAAAGAGGCCTTGTTCAATGCCATTGACAAGGTATGTGGACAGGCTCTCCAAGGGCAGAAATACTGGCCCTTTGACATCATCAACATCGGCGGCGATGACGTCACCTTGTTGGTCCAGGCTGGCTATGCCTGGGAAGTGGCTGTGGAGTTTCTGGACCAGTTTGAGGA
>DAOTYM010000393.1:0-6678 GCA_034434775.1 Anaerolineae bacterium
GGTTTGAGAGAAGGATACCCTATCCCGAGAAGTTTTTCAACACCCTCCCGTGGTGGAGTTGACAAAAAGGGCGAGGTGTGGTATAAAGGGTTACGGGGAAAAGCGATGCCCTGCCTGTGGGGTGCAGGCCAGGGACTTGACAATAACTGCGGTCAGAAACCCCCTCAAGCCCGCAAGGGCATTAAGACCTATCTCAGTGCATGAGCGTTAGCGCTATGCACATCTACGTCAGAAACCCCCTCAAGCCCGCAAGGGCATTAAGACGGGTTAGACCCGTCCCGCGTGCACGGGAAGGGGTGGGTCAGTCAGAAACCCCCTCAAGCCCGCAAGGGCATTAAGACCGGAACGTGTTCTGGGATGCATCCACAGGAGAACTCAGGTCAGAAACCCCCTCAAGCCCGCAAGGGCATTAAGACTCCTTTTTTCGCCTCTCCTCCACACCGTTTGCAAATCGGTCTGTCAGAAACCCCCTCAAGCCCGCAAGGGCATCGGGTGGCGTGGTGGCCTATGGCAGATGGCAGATGGCGGATGGCAAGAGGCCGGGCTATCTGCCATAGGCTATAGGCCAGTGGCCCCCCTCAAGCCCGCAAGGGCATCGGGCAGCGTGACAGCCTATAGCCTATGGCAGGCAGATAGTAGGGGCACGGCAATGCCGTGCCCCTACCTTTTTGTTTCGTTTGTTTCGGCCCGGCCCGCGCCTATTCCTGGCTCCAGCGGCCCCCGACAAAGACAGCCAGGGGCTGGATGCCCTCTACCTGGAAGATCCATCCCCCTTGGAAGGGCTGCCAGAGGGCCTGCCGCCCCTGCTCGGGGGCCACGGCCCAGCCCACCGCCGCGGCCGGCCCGCCCAGGGCCTCCCGCCACACCTTGCCGAACCCCCGCACGGGCTGGAACAGGCCCGGCGGTGGCACCAGGTTGGGGTCCGAGGCCGGCTGGTCCTCCGTCCAAGTGTCGGGGAACCGCTCCCAGTGGCCGTCGTCCTCCAGGACCCAGACCTCGCGGGTCTCCTCCAGCCAGAGCATGGCCCCCCGCTGGAAGGGCTGCCAGGCAGCCCAGGTGGTGTGCTCCGCGCTCAGGGCGCACTCCAGGGCCTCCCTGTGGCGGGCGTAGATGCCGGCGAAGCGCTCCACGGGGATGGCGCACGGCGTGGGCGTGCCCGTGGGAGGGGGTGGCGGCGCGGGCGTGGCCGTGGCCGCCGCGAGCGGCTCCCAGCGCAGCGACCAGGGGTCCAGCCGCAGGAGCGAGCCATCCCCCAGGGCCACGAGGAGGAGCGGCCCGCCCCTCCCCGCCGGCACGTAGGCCGCCACGGACGACCAGGCCTCGCCCATCCGCTCCGCCAGGAGCACCTCCGCAGCCACGCGCCAGGTCTCCCCACCGTCCGAAGAGCCCAGGACGCGCCGCGAGGTGAAGGCGAAGACGGCCGGGTCCGCATCCATGTCGGGCGAGGTGGCCAGGCCCTGCACCCAGCCCAGGGCCTCTGGCACCGTGAGCACGGGGGTCCAGGTGGCCCCACCATCGGTGGAGCGTTCCACCGTCTGGGCGCCCAACCCCACGCGGAACAGGTACCGCGGGACGCGCTGCGGCAGGAGCGTCGCCAGGGCCGGCAGTTCCGCCACCCCTGCCCCGCCCTCCGGGTGCCGCCCCACCTCGGTCCAGGACCGTCCACCATCGGTGGAGAGGTACAGGACCTCTCCGCCCTCAAAGGAGTCCCCGAGGCGTTGGTAGCGGGCGTAGGCAGCCACGCGCCCATCCTCCGGGAACCGGGGCGAGACCTCAAGGCGCTCCACCCGCAGGGCGCGCAGGCCCGCCCAGGCCGGGTGCCACGTGTCACCGCCATCGGTGGAGCGGTAGATGCCCAACCCCAGCCAGTCGCCCTCCCGGAAGGCGGCGAAGAGGGTGCCGTCCTCGCCGAAGCCGGGCGAGAGGGCCAGCACGGCCGAGAGGTCCCCTCCCCCCAGGCCCTCTGGCAGGCCGCCGCGCAGCCGCTCCCAGGTCTCACCGCCGTCGCGGGAGCGGTAGATGCGCCCCTGCGCCACGCCGAACAGGGTGCGGTCCCGCCCGAAGGCAGGCGAGGGGGCGAGGGCCGTCAGACCCGCGGGAAGGCGCTCTCCCTGAGGGGGCGGGGGCGCGGGCGCTTCCGCCCCGGCCAGGCTGTAGAGCCGGACCTCCGCGCCCGCCGTCGCCAGGAAGCGCCCCCGGGCCAGGTCCACCGCCCGGATGCAGGCCCGGGGGATGTCGCCCAGGGGGACCAGGGTGTCCAGGTCCAGCACCAGGAAGCGGTCCCCCACCGGCGCCAGGGCGTGGCGGTAGATGGGGTCCACCAGGGTGAAGGTCAAGCCGTCCAGCCACCCCGCGGGCCGCCCACCTTCGTAGGTCCACACGTTCTGGAACCCCACGTAGCGGGAGAACACGCGGTTCTCGTAAGTCCTTCCGTCCACGGGGTCCACCGCGACGACGAGGCGCTTTCCGCGGCTCCCGGGCGCGGACCCCAGGGCGCTGCCGCACGCGGAGGTGAGGAGGGTCAGGGTGGGCGTGACGGGCGCGAGGGTGCTGGCCTGGAGGACCGTGGGGTTGGGGTAGAGGCCCGCCCCCTTGCCCGCGGAGATGGGCCAGATGTGCACGAGGAGCAGGTCCCGCTCTGGGAGGACCGTGACGTCCGAGACGATGCGGCACCCGTTGCAGCGGCGGAAACTGGGGTTCGTGAACCCGGGCAGGAGTTCGCCCGTCACCTGCCAGGAGGCCGTGTCCACCATGTAGGCCGTGTCGTCCACGACGTACAGTTCGTCCCGCAGGGGGTTGTAGGCCGGCAGGCCCGGCTGAGGGATGCGTGCCACCTCATGGACGGCGTTGCCCTCGGCGTTCCAGGCGAAGACGAGGACTTCTGGGGCCAGGGCCTCGTCGGCCAGGTCCAGGGTTTCGTGGCCCAGGAACCAGCGGCCGTGGGCGGGGTCCAGGGCGATGGCGCCGCCCTTCTCCACCTTCTGGATGAGGGTCAGGGAATCCGTGCCGTAAATGTAGGTCGCCGGCCCGAGGTCCTCCGAGACGTAGAGCCGGCCATGCTGGGCATCCAAGTAGAGGAGCCCCCGGCCCTCCAGGACGGCCACCTCGTCCAGGTGTTCCCACGAGGCATCGGCCTGGAGCACGTGCAAGCGCCCGTGGGTGTCCGTGGCGTACACGCGCCCCGCGGCCGTATCCAGGAGGAGGGCATCCACCTCTATCCCTGTGGGGATGGCCGTCTCCAGGGCCGGGCCCTCGGCCCCCACGCGGAAGAGGGCCACCTCGTGGGTCCTCTGGCGCAGGGCGAGCAGGCGGCCAGTGCGAGCCTCGTAGAGGAACTCCCCCTCGCCTTCCCAGAGGGGCAACCTGGCCCGCCGCTCGCCGGTGGAAGCGCGGACCCAGTCCAGGGAGGCGATGGCGCCCTCTTGCCGGCGCACGCAGAGCCAGTCCCCGCTAGGGTCGGCAGCCACCAGGGACCACTGCCACGGCGACAGCCCTTCCGGCCGCCAGGGGACCTGGCCCACGGCGGCCCCCGTGGCCGGGTCCAGGGCCACGATGCCCTTCTCCCCTTTCACGTAGAGGCGGGTGCCGCCCGTGCCGAGAACGAGCCCCCCGAACTCGCCCCAGGCCGCGTCCTGGAAGGTCCAGAGGGGCGCGAGGTCGCTGGCCCGCAGGCCGTACACCGCGCTTCGGGTCCCCAGGTAGGCGCGGCCGGCCGCCGGGTCCACCTGGAAGGCGACCTGCCAGCCGGCCCCGGGGAACTCCGCCTGGGCGAGGACCTGCAGGTCAAAGGTGCTGCGGGCCTCAAGGGCCGTCCCCCGCCACACGAACAGGGAGCCTGCCTCGGGGTCCACGCCGAGGACCTCTGGCGAGGCCCCTTCCAGGGCCAGGTCTACGATGCGGCGGTTGCTCTCCACGTCTAGGGAAGCCAGGTGGGGCCGGAAGGCCTCGTCTGTGTAGGAAAAGAAGGCCCAGGAGCCGAGGGCGGCGATGGGGCCATAGGACGGCCCCGGCAAGGGGACCACCCGCTGGAGCGCGCCTGTCTCCACGTTCACCTGGGCGATGCACCCGTGGGCTGTCCCAGGGCAGCGCGCTGCCACGGCGTAGGCCAGGCCCTTCGCCGCGTCCAGGGCCAAGTGGTGGGGCTCGTAGGCGTTCCCCACCGGGAGGGAGAGGTCCACCCGGTCCAGGAGGCGGGGCAGGGGGCCGGCCGGCGGGGAGACAGGGGTTGCCACCGCGGGGCCCGGCGAAGGAGGAACCACGGCCGCGGTCGGCGTGGGCGAAGGGGGCAGGGGCGTGGCCGTCGGCGGGACAGGCGTCGCGGTAGGGGAAGGCACGGGCACCGGCGTCGCCGTGGAGGGCGCGGGCGGGGCAGGAGAGGGGGCACACCCCCCTGCGAACACCGCCAGCGCGACAACCACAGCGATGGCCAGAACTGCACGCCTCATCCCCCTCCCTCCTCCGCCCCATCCTGGGGCGCTTCCCAGCCGTCCCGGACCGCGGCGGCCACGTCCCGCAGCGTGCGCTCCAGGTGCCAGGGACGCCAGACGGCAAAGTAGACCGGGCTCACCTCCACGGTGATGGGCCCGGCGAACCCCATCTCGGCCACCCGCCTGAGCAGGCCCCGGAGGGGCAGGATGCCCTCCCCAGGCAGGCGGTGGGTGGTGGCGAACCGCCCCAGCGCCCTCCGGACCCGGTCGCTAGGCTCGCGGGCCATGTCGCTCAGGTGGATGCCGAGGAGGCGTGGCCCCAGGAGCACCTCAGCCGAGGCCAGGGTGGGGTCCAGGGAGCCCACGTGGGTCACGTCCAGGACCACGCCGAGGTCCCACTCCTCCACGAAGGCTGCCAATTCCCGGGGGTCCAGGAGGAGGCGCCTGGCATCACCTCGCCAGCGGCGGCCGGCCGTCTCAATGGCCACCCGGACGCCCAGGCGGCGGGCCAGGGCCAGCCCTGCCTCCAGGCCGCGCCGCCAGCGCTGGGCCCCAGGGGCGCGCCAATCCGCATCCTGGGGCGGGTGGATCAGGGTCAGGGGAGCCCCTACGGCGGCCGCGAGCCGCACTTGGCGCGCCAGGGCTTCCCCCTCGTTGGCCCACCGGCCGACCTTGGCGAAGGGCGGGTGCACGGAGAAGACGGCAAGCCCGGCCCGGCGGACCATCTCCCCGACCTCCTCTGGGCGCTGCCAGAGGAGTTCCGGGCCGATGACCCACTCCACCCCGTTGAAGCCAGCGCGCCGCAGGTGCGCCAGGAAGCGCCACCACGGAAGCGGGACCAGGGAGCCGGTGGAGAGGCTCAGGTTCACGGAGAAGGACCCTCCGCCGGCCCCTGGGCGCGGTACAGGCCGTGGGCCAGGATGTACTGCCGCACCTCCTCGGGCACGAGGTAGCGGATGGACCGCCCCTCCCGCACGCGGCGCCGGATGTCGGTCCCTGAGATGCCGATGAGGGGCATCTGGAGCACCTGCACCCGCCCCCGGACGGCCGGCAGCACCTGCGCCAAGCGCTCCAGGTCCGGCTCGTGGCCTGGACGGCTCATGGCCAGCACCCGGCAGAGGTCCAGGAGGCCGGCCGGGTCCTTCCAGGTGGGCATGTCCTCCAGGGAATCCGCCCCCACGAGGAAGAAGACCTCCGTCCCCGCCGGGGCTTGCTTCAAGAAGAGGCGCACCATGTCCACCGAGTAGTGGGGGCCGGGACGGTCCACGTCCAGGCGGGAGAGGGCGAAGGCCGGGTGGGAGGCGATGGCCAGTTGGACCATCTGCAGGCGGTGGGCGATGGGGGTGATGGCCTGCCCCACTTTGTGGGGTGGCTCCCCCGCGGGGAGGAAGAGGACCCGGTCCAGGCGGGCCTGCTGCCGCGCCTCCTCAGCCATGATGAGGTGGCCCCAGTGGATGGGGTCAAAGGTCCCCCCCAGGAGGCCAACCCGCTGGACGCCCGGCGCACGCAGTTCCGACAAGGGATGTCACTCCTCCCAGACCAGTTCCACGTCCCCGATGAGGACGGTGTCGCCGGGCTGGACGCCGGCCTCCTCCAACGCCTGGCGCACGCCCAGCGCCTCCAGGATGCGCTGGAACCGCAGCACGGCCTCCGGCAGGTCCCAGTTGGTCATGCGGGCCACCCGCTCAATGCGCCGGCCCCGCACCCGCCACGCGCCGCCGTGGCGGGGGTCCCGCTCCACGGTGAAGAGCTTCTCATCCTCAAAGTCGGGCCGGAAGACGACCTCCCGCACCGCCTGCGGCGGGGCCTTGGGCACCCGGCGCAGCACCTCCACGACCCGCCGCAGGAGGTCCTGGACCCCCTCCCCCGTGGCCGCGGAGATGGCCAGGGGCTCCACGCCCCGCTCGCGCAGGGCATCTCGGACCCGCGGCCAGGCCTCCCGCGCCTGGGGCAGGTCCATTTTGTTGAGGGCCACCACCTGGGGCTTGGCCCCCAGTTCGGCGTTGAAGAGGGCCAGTTCCGTGTTGATGTCCTCCCAATCCTTTATGGGGTCCTCCGAGAGCGCCCCGTCCAGCAGGTGGATGAGGACGCGGGTCCGCTCCACGTGGCGCAGGAAGGCGTGTCCCAGGCCCGCGCCCAGGTGCGCGCCTTCTATCAGGCCCGGGATGTCCGCCAGGACCACATCCTGCCCATCCACCACGGCCACCCCCAGGTTGGGCTCCAGGGTGGTGAAGGGGTAGTCGGCGATCTT
>DAOTYM010000394.1:0-6643 GCA_034434775.1 Anaerolineae bacterium
ACTCATTCTTACAGAACTCTGACAGCCTTCCGGTGTGACAGACCGTAGGGCACGCCTCCTGGCGTGCCATCTAGCGTCCGGAAGAGCCGTTAAGGTCTTCCCTTTGTAAAAATGAGTCAGCCCTGCATCTCCCTCCAGGGACGGAAGCGCGCCTAGGTCCCACGCTTGGGTACGATAGTACCAGAAAAAGCAGGCGCTGTCAAAGGGGAAGGGCCGGGGAGAGGTCGGCTTTCGCCCGCTTTGCATAATGCGGATAAAACGGCTATAATATCCTTGCAGGGGGACGGCTAGGGAGGGCGCGCGCATGGGCAAGGCAGAAACCCAAGAGGTCCACTGGGGTCAGGAGGTCCCTCCTCGGGAAAACACCCTGCCGCCCGGCTACTGCCTCCAGGGGCGGTACGAGATCGTGCGCCTTCTGGGCGTGGGGGGCATGAGCGCGGTCTACGTGGCGCGCGACCTCCGCTTCCGAGAGGTGGAACGCCTCTGCGCAGTCAAGGAGATGAACAACTTCCTGCCCGACCCGCGGGTGCGCCAGACCGCCCTCCAGGCCTTCCGGCGGGAAGCGCAGATCCTGGCCAGCCTGAGCCACCCCTCCATCCCCAAGATCTACGACTACTTCTCCGAAGGGGAGCGCAGTTACCTGGTCCTGGAACTCATCCACGGCAAGGACCTGGAGACCATCCTCCGGGAGTCCCAGGAGCCCCTGCCCGTGGAACTGGTGGTGGACTGGGCGGTTCAGGTCTGCGATGTCCTCACCTACCTCCACAACGTCAAGCCCCACCCGGTCATCTTCCGCGACCTGAAGCCCTCCAACATCATGCTGGACCAGCACCAGCACATCGTGCTCATTGACTTCGGCATCGCCAAGGTCTTCCAGTCGGGGCAGAAGGGGACCATGGTGGGCACCGAGGGGTACGCGCCCCCGGAGCAGTACCGCGGCGCGGTGGACACCCGGGGCGACATCTACGCCCTGGGGGCGACGCTGCACCACCTCCTCACCCGCCAGGACCCCCGCCAGGAGCCCCCCTTCTCGTTCCACGAGCGGCCCATCCGCGCCGCGCACCCGGGCGTCTCGGAGGAACTGGAAGCCGCCATCATGAAGGCCCTGGAGTACGAGGCGGATGCCCGCTACCAGACGGCCGAGGAGATGAAGCGGGCCCTCCAGGCCGCGCTGCGCCGGCCGATGGTCCCTTCGGCCCCCTCCGCGCCCGCAGTCCGCACCACGCCGGGCATCATGGCCGTCTGGGAGTTCCTGTGCGAGGACGAAATCCGCTCCACGGCCTGGGTGGAGGGCCACGCCCTCTACGTGGGCTGCTACGACCACAACCTCTACGCCCTGGACGCCCGCACAGGCCAGTTCCTGTGGAAGTACGCCACGGAGGGAGGGGTGCCCTCGTCCCCTGCCCGGTGGAAGGACGCCGTCTTCGTCGGCTCGGAGGACGGCTCCATCTACGCCATCCACGCCGGCCGCGGCACCGTCCTCTGGACCTTCCGCACGGAGGGGCGGGTCCGCTCCTCGCCCCGGGTGGCGTACGAACACGTCTTCATCGGCTCGGACGACGGCTACCTCTACGTCCTCAACGCGCTCACGGGCCGCCTGGCCTGGAAGTCCCGCGCTGTGGGCCCTGTGCGCTCCACCCCTCTGGTCGTGGAGGACACGGTCTTCTTCGGCTCGGAGGATGGGACCGTCTACGCCCTGGACGTGCGCACGGGGGAAACGCGGTGGCGCTTCCACACCAGCCTGGGGGTCACGTCGTCCCCGGCCCAGTTCGGGGACCTCATCCTCATCGGGTCCAAGGACCACCACATCTACGCCCTGAACCGCAAGTCCGGCTGGGCGGTGTGGCGGTACCGGGCCCGCCACCACGTCGTCTCCTCGCCCTGCGTGTGGGAAGGGCGGGTCTTCGTTGGCTGTGCCGACGGGAACCTGTACGCGTTGGAGGCCGAGAGCGGCCGCTTCCTGTGGAAGTTCGCCACTGAGGGGCAGGTCACCTCGTCCCCGCGGGTGGCGGAGGGGGCGGTCTACTTCGGCTCGGTGGACGGCGCGGTCTACAGCGTGGACGCCAAGACGGGCAAGGTCCGGTGGCAGTTCCAGACGGGCGGGGCGGTCGTCGCCTCCCCCACCGTGGCCAACGGCCTGGTCTACATCGGCTCCACCGACCACAAGATGTATGCGCTGCCCCTGTGAGGAGGGCGAAGGGCCTCGTGACCGCTTCGGGGTTCTGGCAGTGGCTCCGGCGATGGCGGGGCCAGACCGCGGAAGGTGAAGGGGCGCAGGAGGCCCGCGAGGAGGAGGGGCCAGCCCTGCCGCGGCTGGAGGTGGGGATGGCCTCCGACCCCGGGACCGTCCGCTCCCTCAACGAGGACTGCGCGGCTTTCCTGGCCCTGCGGGTGGCGCAGGAGCGGGAGGAGGACCTCTTCCTCCTGGCCCTGGCCGATGGGATGGGGGGCCACGCCCACGGGGAGGTGGCCAGCCGGGTTGCCGTGGCCACAGCCCTCGCCGCGCTCGCGCCGTCGGCCCTGATCCCCTTGGCGCTATCCCCGGCCCCGGGCGGGAGCGCGGGGGGCTCCCTGCGCGACCTCCTGGAAGAGGCCGTCCACCGCGCCGACCGGGCGGTCCGAGAGCAGGTGCCCCAGGGAGGCACCACCCTTCTCCTCGCCCTGGTGGCGGGGACGCAGGCCTACCTGGCCCACGTGGGCGATTCACGCGCCTACCTCATCCGAGGAGGGGTGGCGGAGCAACTGACCCACGACCACTCCCTGGTAGGGAGGCTGGTGGAACTGGGCGAACTGAGCCCGGAGCAGGCCCGGACCCACCCCCAGCGGAGCCTCCTCTACCGGGCCCTGGGCCAGGTGGGCCGGCTGGAGGTGGATTTCCTCTCCCGCTCCCTGGAAGGAGGGGGGGCGCTCCTGCTCTGCACCGACGGGCTGTGGAGCCTCTTCTCCGACGAGGAACTGGCCGCGCACGTCTGCGCCGCGCCCTCAGCCCAGGAAGCCTGCCGTGCCCTCGTCGCCGAAGCCAGGCGGCGGGGAGCCGACGACAACGTGTCCCTCATGGTGGTGAGGTCCGTTTCCCCCAAGGTGGAGGAGGGCCTGTGAGCCATTCAGAGGAGCCCCAGGCCGATTTCTACGAGATCCTGGAACTGGACGAATCCGCCACCCCGGAGGAGGTCAAGCGGGCCTACCGCCGCCTGGTGCGCAGGGCCCACCCCGACGCCAACCCCCACGCGGAGACTGCGGCCCTCTTCCGCCAGGTGCAGGAGGCCTACGAGACCCTGCGCGATCCGGCAGCGCGGGCGGCGTACGACGCGAAGGCGGAATCCAGCCGGAAGGGCGCGCCCTTCACCCTGGAACTCACCCTCAGCCAGGCCCTCCTGCCCTGCCGCCAGGAGCCCCAGATGCTGTACATCCTGGCCGAGGTGAGCGCCCGTGAGGGGGTGAGCGCGCCGCCCCACAGCCTCAACCTCTGCCTCCTGGTGGACAAGAGCAACTCCATGGCCGGCGAGCGGATAGAGCAGGCCATCGCCGCGGCCCTCAGCGTGCTCTCGCAACTCTCCCCCCAGGACACGGTCTCCATCGTGGCCTTCAGCGACCGGGCCGAGGTCCTCGTCCCGCCCCAGAGCGCCGGCGACCGCACCCTCCCCGCGGCGCGGCTCCGCAGCCTCGTGCCCGGCGGCGGGACCGAGATCGGCGAGGGGCTGGCCGCAGCCCTGGGCCTCCTGGCCAAGGCCTGGAGCCCAGGGGCCTCCAGCCACCTCTTCCTCCTCACCGATGGGTACACGTATGGCGACGAAGCGCGGTGCCTGCGGCTGGCCGAAGAGGCCCACCGCCAGGGCGTGGCCATCTCCACCGTCGGCATCGGCGCGGCCTGGAACGAAGACCTCCTGGACCGGATCGCCCTCCTGAGCGGCGGCCTCTCGTTCTACGTGGAGCGGCCCTCGGAGATCGGCGCGGTCCTCACCGAGCAAGTAAGGCGGCTCTCTACCTTGGTCTGTCCCTCTCTGGAGGCCCAGTGCTGGCTGGAGCCCGAGGTCTCCCTGGCGGGGGCGTTCCTGCTCGCCCCCCAGACAGCCCGCCTGCTGCCGGAAGGGGCTGCCTCCCTGCGGCTGGGAGGGCTGAGCCTCCACGCCCCCACTTCGTTCCTCTTGGAACTCCTGGTCTCCCCGTGTCCGCCAGGCCCCCGGCGGATGGGCACCCTCCAGGTGAAGGGCGCCCGTGCGGAAGGCGGCGGAAGCCCACCCGTGGCCGTGCGGCAGCCGATACGGGTCGCCTTCCAGGAGCCCCCCTTCTCGCCTCCGCCCGTGCCGCCCAAGGTCATCTGGGCGGCGCGCAAGGCCACCCTGCTGAAACTGGAAGAGCAGGCCCGCCGAGATGTGGACCGGGGGTGGCACGAGCACGCCTCCCGGAGGCTGCGGGCTCTGGCGACGCAGATGCTGGACATGGGCGAGCCAGAACTGGCCCACACCGTGCTCTTGGAGGCGGACCAGGTGGCCGCCACGGGCAAGATGACCCCCGAAGGCCAGAAGCGGGTCCACTACGGCACGCGCATGCTCCGTGCCCTGCCACCAGGAGGAGGAGGTCCATGATCCGCTGCCCTTCCTGTGGGGCTTCCCATCCCTACAACACCCTCTTCTGCGACCAGTGCGGAGCGCGGCTGGTGGGCTCCGGTTCGCTGGCCAGCACCGAGGAGATCGGCAGCACCCACACCAAGCCGCAGACGCCGGTCTCCCCCACGGAGCGGCCCGAGACCCCCACCCGGTTGGTCCTGGCCCTGGCCCACGAGGAGATGGAGATCCCCCTGCCCCTCACCCGGAAGGTGGTCCTGGGGCGGTTTGACCCGGGGCGCAAGAAGGGGCCGGATATAGACCTGGCCGCACACCAGGCCTACGAGCGGGGCGTCTCGCGGCAGCACGCCGTCCTCTACCAGTCCGGCAACCAGTTCTACGTGGAGGACCTCTCCAGCCGCAACGGGACCTTCGTCAACGGACAGCGCCTGGAGCCGTTCCAGGCGCACCCTGTGGACCACGGCGACGAAATCCGGCTGGGGACGCTGCCCCTCGTCCTGCTCCTGCGCTGAGGAAGGGGAGGGAGGACATGGCCTACACGGTGATCATCCACCTGCACAACGAGGACCCCATCCTGGCCGAGATGGACGACCTGCCCAAGCCCCAGGACACCAACGTCATCGTCACCAACCCGCGGCGGCGAGACGGCAAGCAGGTCCAGTACCTGGACCCCCAGGCGGTCAAGGTCATCTTCCCCTGGACCCGCATCACTTTCATTGAGGTTTTCCCCAGCGCGGAAGAGGGCGCGGAACTGGTGGAGTTCTTCCGCGAGTAGGTCGGAGACGGAAACGCCCCGCAGTTGGGGACCTGCGGGGCGCGTCGCTTTCCGGGCGAGGGGCTCTCAGACCCCCAGGAGTTCCCGTGCTTTCTCCACTGCGGCGGAGGCGTTGGGCGCGTACCCGTCGGCCCCGATCTCGTCGGCGAAGCGCTGGGTGACTGGCGCGCCGCCCACCATCACCTTGACGGCTTCCCGCAGGCCCGCCTCCTTCAGAGCGGCGATCACGTTGGGCATCTCCGTCATGGTGGTCGTCAGCAGGGCCGACATGCCCACGATCTTGGCGTTGTGGGCCTTCGCCGCCTCCACGAACTTCTCCGGCGGGACGTCGGTCCCCAGGTCCACCACCTGGAACCCGGCCCCTTCCATCATCATGCCCACCAGGTTCTTGCCGATGTCGTGCAGGTCCCCCCGCACGGTCCCCAGGACCACCGTCCCCTTGGAGTGGGACTCCGCCTCCGTCAGCAGGGGCCGCAGGATGCCCATCCCTGCATGCATGGCCCGGGCGGCGATGAGCACCTCGGGCACGAAGAGGATGCCATCGCGGAAGTCGCGCCCCACCGCATCCATCCCGGCGATCATCCCCTGGTTCAGGATCTCCTCCGGGCTCAGCCCCGCGTCCAGGGCTTCCTTCGTGAGGGCGACCACCGCCTCTGCGTTGCCGTTGTAGATCTCCTTGGCCAGCCGTTCCAGCACGTCCATCGCCTGACTCCTTCCTGGGTTCTGCCGATGTGCCCGCGCTGCTCTGCCCTCGGCCAGGCGGGCCTTGCCGCACGGGGCCATTATACACGGCCTCAGCCGGATGTCAAAGCCACAAGGCCGAGGGAAGGGGCTTGGTCCATGCGTGGAGCGCGCCCCCTGCTGTGGGGGCGATTCATGAATCGCCCCTACAAACCTTCCCTGGCCTTTGGCCACCCCCTCCCTCTCCATCAGCGGATGGAGAGGGAGGGGGCAGGGGGAGGGTGAGGTCGGACCCTCCCCCGCCCCTTCCCCAACACGGGGATCTGTAGGGGCGGTTCATGAACCGCCCCTACAGATCCCCGGCTGGAAGCGGTGGCCGAAGAAGTAGGGGCGCACGGCCGTGCGCCCCTCCTCAGCGTTCTGAGGCCTGCAGCCCTCGGGTTGCCCCCGCCTGGGGGGAGGGGCCGGCAAAGGAGATAGGACCAGGCAGGGCCTGGTTTGCCTCTCTCCTGGGGGCCGGCTATAATGGGCCGAAGAAGCGTCCGCAAGGCCCTGCCCCCCACATCCTGGAGGAACAGCCATGCACTACACCGAAGTCCCGTACACCCGCTACCTGCCGGAG
>DAOTYM010000395.1:0-4909 GCA_034434775.1 Anaerolineae bacterium
CGTTCCTCCATTCGTTGACGGCGTTGCCAAGCCGCCGATTCAAATCGGGGCTCAAAAACCCGGCGTCGGCCTGCGCCGACGCGGCCGTGCAGGGGGATGACCTGGAGGAGCAAGGCACGCCTTGCCCCTCGCACCTCACCCACCCCTGGCCTTCGGCTTCCCCCTCCCTCTCCATCAGCGATGGAGAGGGAGGGGGTTGCGGGGTAGGTGAGGTCTGTAGGGGCAATTCATGAATTGCCCCTACGGACCTTGCCGCTTGCCGCGGCACTGGAGGATAGGAGGGGGTCAGGGGGGAGGCTCCAGGTTGTAGGTGAGGCTCTCCAGGAGCCAGCGGCCGCCCCGCCGCACGAAGGTCCAGCGGTCACCGCCAGGGGCTATTTCCTCTCCGATGTGGGTCGTGGCCCAGGCGGTTGCCCGGTCGCCGCGCACCTCTATCCGCACGTCCAGCGGCCCGGCCTCCTTCGCCCCGCCGGGGAAGACCAGGTGCACGTAGCGGTCGCGGATGGCGTCGCGGCCTCGCCAGACCAGGTCGTCGGAGGGGTCGTCGGGGGTGTGGGCAGCGTCGGTGACCACGGCGTCCTCCGCCCAGAGGACCCTGAGCGCACCCAGGTCCTGCGCCACCACCCCCTGGGCTTCCTGCCGCAGGAGGTCCAGGATGGCGGCGCGGTCGTCGGGCCTCCCTGCGCAACCGGCGGGGAGGAGCAGGAGGATCAGGGCCCATGCCAGGGACGGCCGCACTGCACACCTCCTTGTCTCGCTCGTGGAGCCGTGCTACAATCCCCCGGCATTGTACCGCGGGAGTCCGAGAACGCCAAGAGGAGCCGAGGTCCATGCGTGACCACCTTTCCTCCCGTCCGCAGCACCTTTTCCTTTCGCCCCACCTGGACGATGCCGTCTTCTCCTGCGGCGGCCAGATGGTGCTCCTGAGGGGGCAGGGGGCCTCCGTGCACGTGGTGACCGCCTTCACCGGGAATGCCCCGGGGCCCGAACCGCCCCTCTCCGACTTCGCGGTCCTCCTCCACGCCCTCTGGGACGCGGGCGACAACCCCTTCGCCCTGCGCCGGGAGGAAGACTGGCGAGCCCTGCGCCTTCTCGGGGCCTCGGGCACGCACCTCTCCCACCAGGATGCCATCTACCGCCGGGCGAGCGTCTCCGGGGCCTGGCTCTACCCGGACCACCCGGCCATCTTCGGGCGCATCGCCCCAGAGGAGGCGGCGTTGCCCCGGGCGCTGGCGCAGGAGTGCGCCCCGCTGTGCGGCGCGCCCGGGGAGACCGTGGTGCACGCGCCTCTGGGTGCCGGCAGCCACGTGGACCACCAGTTGGTGCGCGCCGCGGCCCTCCTCTTGGGGGAGGCCGGGCACGCCCTGCGCTTCTACGAGGACTTCCCCTACAGTGAGGAAGCGGGAGACCTGGAGGCGGCCCTGGCGGATCTCCCACCCCTGCGCCCCATCATCATTGCCTACGATGAGGAGGTCCTCCGGGCGCGCCTTGCGGCCATGGCCTGTTACGGCTCCCAGTTGGGGGCGGTCTTCGGGGGCGAGGAGCGGATGCGGGACCTCACGCGCGCCTATGCTGCCAGGCTGGCCCAGGTTTCGGGGGCGGCCCTCCCTTATGCCGAGCGGGAGTGGGTGCTGGGATAGCGCCCTTCGGGGCCGCTTGTGGGGGACTTCCCTGCTCTGGCGCTTCCCCGATTGCGGGCTTCCCTCGGTCCGTGCTATACTTGCGTTGCCACGCGGCCCGGGTGGTCCCCGGGTCTGAGGAACCTTCTCGGAGGGAGACGGTGCGCTACCCACTGAAGATCGTCACCACGCAGGCCATGCGGGACCTGGAGCGGCGCGCCCACGAGTCCGGCCACACCTACGCCGACATGATGGAACTGGCGGGCCGTGCTGTGGCCGCCGTCGTCCACCGGGACCGCCCCCCCGCTGAGGGGCAGCACGTCCTGGTCCTGGCGGGCCCCGGCAACAACGGCGGCGATGGCCTGGTAGCAGCCCGGTACCTGGCCCAGTGGGGGTATCCGGTGCGGGTCTACTGCGTCCGCCGCAGCCCGGAAGGCGACGCCAACTACGCCCGCCTCCAGGACGTCGGGGTGGACGTGGCCCACGCCGAAGCCGACGAGGCCCTGGCCGTCCTCCAAGCCTGGCTGGACGAGGCCGAGGTCCTGGTGGACGCGCTCCTGGGCACCGGGGTCAGCCGCCCCATTGAGGGCGTGATGAAGGAGGTCCTGGACCTGGCGCGCCGCCGCTTCCGGCCTGGAGAGGAGGCTGCCCCCTCTAGCGAGGTGGCGGAGGTGGTCTGGCCTGCAGCCCCGCCGGCCTCTGCCCCTGTCCGCCGGCCCCTGGTCGTGGCTGTGGACTGCCCCAGCGGCCTGAACTGCGACACCGGCGCGCTGGACCCGGCGGCTATCCGGGCCGACGTGACGGTGACCTTCGCCTACCCCAAGGCCGGCCACTTCCTGTTCCCGGGCGCAGCGGCGGTGGGCACGCTGGCCGTGGCCGACATCGGCATCAACCCGGCCTTCGCCGCGGAGATCCCCGTGGAAGTGGCCACGGGGGAGGCCGTGGCCGCGCTCCTGCCGGAGCGCCCCCCCGACGCCCACAAGGGGACCTTCGGCAAGGTGCTGATCGTGGCCGGCTCGGTGAACTACACCGGCGCGGCCTACCTGGCTGCGGCGGCTGCGGCCCGCTCCGGCGCCGGCCTGGTGACGGTGGCCCTGCCCCGCCCCCTGCACCCCATCCTGGCCAGCCGCCTGGCCGAGGCCACCTGGCTCGCCCTGCCCCACGACCTGGGCGTCATCCATCGGGACGCCATCCCCGTCCTGGAGGAGCATCTGGAGGGATACCGCGCCCTCCTCCTGGGCCCGGGCCTGACCCAGGAAAAGGAAGCGGTGCGCTTCGTGCAGGAGTTCCTGCAGCGGGAGGTGGCCCACCATCCCCCGCCCCCCATCGGCTTCCTGAAGGATGTGGCTGGGGCACCGCCCTCCGGCGAACCCAAGGCCGGCCCGCCCTGGCCTCCCCTGGTCCTGGATGCCGACGCCCTCAACGCCCTGGCTCAGAGCGAGGGCTGGCCGCAGTGGCTCGCGGGGGTCCAGGCCGTGCTGACGCCCCATGCCGGGGAGATGGCCCGCCTCCTGGGGACCACCCCGGCCGAGGTCCAGGCGGCCCGCTGGGAAGTTGCTGCCGAGGCTGCCAGGGAGTGGAACCAGGTGGTGGTGCTCAAGGGGGCCTTCACCGTCACCGCCTCGCCGGACGGCCGCTTGACGGTCAACCCCTTCGCCAACCCGGCCCTGGCCACGGCCGGCTCGGGGGACGTCCTGGCGGGCCTCGTCACGGGGTTCCTGGCGCAGGGGCTGGCCCCGCGGGAGGCCGCGGTGGCCGGCGCGTACGTGCACGGCTTGGCCGGCGAACGGGCCCGCCAGGCCACCGGCGATGCAGGCATGCTGGCCGGGGACCTCCTTCCGCACATCCCCGAGGTCCTGCGGCGTCTCCGTGCCCTGCGCTGCACGTGAGGGAGGGATTGGCCCATGCGCATCCTGGCCGTGGACATCGGAGGCGGCACCCAAGACATCCTCCTCTTTGACACGGAGCGGACGCCGGAGAACTGCCTGCGGATGGTCATGCCCGCGCCCACCGTGCTTCTGGCGCGGGAGATCCAGAAGGCAACCCAGCGGCGCGAGCCCATCCTCCTCACGGGCGTGACCATGGGCGGCGGCCCCTCCCGTGCCGCCGTGGAGCGACACCTGGCGGCGGGCCTGCCGGTCTACGCCACGCCGGAGGCCGCCCGCACCTTTGACGACGAACTGGAAGAGGTGCAGGCCATGGGGGTGCTCATCGTTTCGGAGGACGAGGCCCGCACCCTGCACCACGCCCGGCGGCTCCAGACGCGGGACCTGGACCTCCCCAGCATCCGCTCAGCGCTGAAGGCCCTGGGCGCGCCCATGGACCTGGATGGCCTGGCCGTGGCCGTCTTTGACCACGGGCAGGCCCCTCCAGGGGAGAGCGACCGCCGCTTCCGCTTCCAGTACCTGGAGGAACGCATCGTCCGCGGCGGCCTGACCGCCCTGGCCTACCGCGCCGAGGACATCCCGCCCTTCCTGACCCGCATGCGCGCCGTGGTCCAGGAGGCCCCCTCGGACCTCCCCCTGATGGTCATGGACACGGCGCCGGCGGCCGTCCTCGGCGCGCTGGAGGAGCCGGAGGTCCGGCGGCAGCCCCACGTGGTGGCGGTGAACGTGGGGAACTTCCACACCCTGGCCTTTGACCTGCGGGAGGGGGAGATCCAGGGGTTCTTTGAGCACCACACCGACCTCCTCTCCCTCTTCCGCCTGGAGGCCCTCCTCAAGGGGCTGGCGGCAGGGACCCTCTCCAACGAAGCCCTCTTCGCCGACCACGGGCACGGGGCCTGGATCCGCCCCCACCGGAGCGCGCCGGTGGAGTTCCTGGTGGCGACGGGGCCGCGGCGGGAAATCCTCAAGGGGTCGGTCCTCGCGCCCTACTTTGCCGCTCCCTACGGCGACATGATGATGGCGGGGTGCTGGGGGCTCATCCGGGCTGCGACGGTGGTCATGCCGGAGTGGGCGGAGGAGATCGGGCGAGTCCTGCCGGCCGCGGGCTGATTTGACCGTCGCGGGCGGTGGCGGTACAATCCTTTGGTGAGGGGCGGTGGCGGAACGGCAGACGCTGCGGACTTAAAATCCGCTGGAGGCAACTCCGTGTGGGTTCAAGTCCCACCCGCCCTACTTTGGCCATCGGGTCTGCACCCCTAGGGTCGCCCCCTGGAATCCCCTCTGTGGGAGGGAGGCCATGGCCCGGATCTACGTGGGCACGTGCAGCTGGGCCGACCACCAGAATTTCTACCCCGAAGGGCTGCCGGCCAACCAGCAGATCGCCTACTACGCCCAGCACTTCCC
>DAOTYM010000396.1:0-5116 GCA_034434775.1 Anaerolineae bacterium
CGCGCCGACCCTTCCGCCGGAGGTCCTGGCGAGCGGGCGGCCGGTCCTGGGTATCTGCTACGGGATGCAACTCCTCGCCCACGCCCTGGGGGGGCGGGTGGCCCCGGCCCAGGAGCGGGAGTACGGCCCGGCCGAACTCACGGTGGTGGACCTGGGATCGCCCCTCTTCGCTGGCCTCCCCTTCGCCATGTCGGTCTGGATGAGCCACGGCGACCGCATTGAGGCGCTGCCGCCGGGCTTCCGCCCCCTGGCGACGACGCCCAACTCCCCCTACGCGGCCATGGGCGACCCCGAGCGCCGCCTCTATGGCCTCCAGTTCCACCCCGAGGTGGCCCACACCCCTTACGGCGCGGCCATCCTGCGCAACTTCCTGCGCCACGTCTGCGGCCTCCAGGAGACCTGGACGCCCGGCAACATCATTGAGGAGACGGTAGCGGCGCTGCGGGAGCGGGTGGGGGAGGAGCACGTCCTCTGCGCCCTGAGCGGCGGCGTGGACTCGGCGGTCACGGCCACCCTCCTCCACCGGGCCATCGGCCACCGCCTCACCAGCATCTTCGTGGATACCGGGCTCCTGCGCCTGGGCGAGCCGGAGCAGGTGGTGCGCACCTTCCGCGAGGGCCTGGGGATGAACCTGCGGGCCGTGGACGCCCGGGAGGAGTTCCTCCAAGTCCTGGCCGGCGTGGAGGACCCGGAGGAGAAGCGCCGGCGCATCGGCGAGCGCTTCATCCGCGTCTTTGAGCGGGAGGCGGAGAGACTGGCCCGGGACCTGGGCCGCAGGCCCCGCTTCCTGGCCCAGGGGACGCTGTACCCAGACGTTATTGAAAGCGCCGCGCCGGAGCGGGCCGCGGCTGGCCGCATCAAGACCCACCACAACGTAGGGGGCTTGCCGCCGGACATGGCCTTTGAGTTGGTGGAGCCCCTCCGCTACCTCTTCAAGGATGAGGTGCGGGCCGTGGGCGAGGCCCTGGGCCTGCCAGAGGAGATCGTCTGGCGGCATCCCTTCCCCGGGCCAGGCCTGGCGGTGCGGGTGCTGGGCGAGGTCACCTGGGAGCGCCTGGAGACCCTGCGCCGGGCCGACGCCATTTACCTGGAGGAACTGCGGAAGGGCGGCTGGTACCGCCGCGTGGCCCAGGCCTTCGCCGTCCTCCTGCCGGTGCGGAGCGTGGGCGTCATGGGCGACGGCCGCACCTACGCCCACGTGGTGGCCCTGCGGGCCGTCACCACCGAGGACTTCATGACCGCCGACTGGGCCCGCTTGCCGGAGGACCTCCTGGCGAGGGCCGCCAGCCGCATCGTGAACGAGGTCCCAGGCGTCAATCGGGTCGTCTACGACATCACCTCCAAGCCCCCGGCGACCATTGAGTGGGAGTAGCGCGCCATGCCCCAGCCCATCCGCCTCATCCACTTCGCCGATCTCCACCTGGGGGTGGAAAACTACGGCCGGTTGGACCCCGAGACGGGTGTCTCCGGGCGGGTGAAGGATTTCCTCAAGTGCCTGGATTTCCTGGTGGAGACGGCCCTGGCGGAGGAGGTGGACCTGGTCCTCTTCGCCGGGGATGCCTACCGGACCCGCGACCCCTCGCCCACCTACCAGCGGGAGTTCGCCCGGCGCATCCGCCGCCTGGCCGAGGCCGGCATCCAGGTCTTCCTCCTGGTGGGGAACCACGACATGCCCGGGGCCACCGGCCGCGCCCACAGCGTGGATATCTTCCAGACCCTGGCCGTGCCCAATGTCACCGTAGGGGACCGCCCTGGCCTGCACCGCCTGGAGACGCGCCGCGGCCCGGTCCAGATCGTGGCCATCCCCTGGCTCACCTACAACCGCATCCTCCTGCGGGAGGAGTTCAGGGGCCTGAACGTGGAGGAAATCCACGCCGAAGTGGTCCGCCGGGTGGAGGCGTTCCTGACCGGCGAGGAGGGAGTCCTCCGCCGGCTGGACAGGGAGGTGCCGGCGGTGCTCGCCTTCCACGGCTCGGTGCTGGGGGCGACCTACGGCTCCGAGCGCTCGGTCCTCCTGGGGCAGGATATCGTCTTGCCTCCGTCCCTGGTGCGGCAGCCTGGCTTGGACTACGTGGCCCTGGGCCACATCCACAAGCACCAGGTCCTCTGGGAGGACCCGCCTGTGGTCTACGCCGGGAGCCTGGAACGGGTGGACTTCGGCGAGGAGAAGGAGGAGAAGGGGTTCATCCTGGCCGAGGTGCGCCCGGGGAAGGCCGAGTACCGCTTTGTGCCCGCGCCCACGCGGCCCATGCGCACCCTGGACCTGCACCCCCAGGAGGCCAACCCCACGGGGGAGGTGCTGGCGGTGCTGGAGGGCCAGCCCCTGGAAGAGGCCATCGTGCGGGTGGTCATCCACCTGCGGCCGGAGCAAGAGCCGCTGCTGGACGAGCGGGCCGTGCGCCGCGCCCTGGAACGGGCCTACTGCGTGGCGGCCATCACCAAGGATGTGGAGCGCCCCACACGCCTGCGCCTCGGTCCCCAGGAGGCCATTGAGGGGCTGACCCCCTTGGAAATCCTGGAGCAGTACTTCCTGCAGAAGGGGGTGCCCCAGGAGCGCATCCGGGCGCTCCTGGAACGGGCCGAGGCCCTCATGCGGGGTGAGGACGCGCAGCCGTAACCTCTCCCTGGCTGCCTGCAAGGGCAGGATGCGCGTAGGGCATGCCTCTGGCATGCCACTGGCTTGTCCTGGGGGTGCTGTCAGCGGATTTCCGGAGCGGATTGCACGGATGCGTGGTTCACCAGAGAAGGAGGGACCTCGTGGCCCAGCAACAGGAACCGCAAGGCTTTGTGTGGTGGAAGCACGGCGTCGTCTATCAGATCTATCCCCGCTCCTTTGCCGACAGCAACGACGACGGTATCGGCGACCTGCGGGGCCTCATCCACCGGCTGGACTACCTGAACGATGGCACGCCCAACTCCCTGGGGGTGGACGCGGTGTGGCTCTGCCCCATCTACCCCTCTCCCCAGCACGATTTCGGCTACGACGTGAGCGACTACACCGACATTGACCCCCGCTTCGGCACCCTGGACGACTTTGACGAACTGCTGGAGAAGGCCCACGCCCGCGGCATCCGCATCATCATGGACATGGTGCTGAACCACTCCTCCCACCTGCACCCCTGGTTCGTGGAGTCCCGCTCCAGCCGCCAGAGCCCCAAGCGGGATTGGTACATCTGGCGGGACGGCCGGGGGCCCGGCAAGCCCCCCAACAATTGGCAGTCGGTCTTCGGCGGGCCGGCCTGGGAGTGGGACCCCCGCACGGAGCAGTACTACTACCACGCTTTCCTGGTGGAGCAGCCGGACCTCAACTGGCGCAACCCCGAGGTGAAGAAGGCCCTCTTTGACGTGCTGCGCTTCTGGCTGGACCGGGGCGTGGATGGCTTCCGGCTGGACGTGGTCAACTACTACTTCAAGGACGCCCAGTTCCGGGACAACCCCACCCGCCTGGCCATCACCTACGGCTACGGCCGCCAGCACCACCTCTACGACAAGGACCAGCCGGAACTGCACCCCCTCTACCGGGAGATGCGCGCCCTGGTGGATGCCTACCCCGGGCGCATGATGGTGGGGGAGGTGGGCAGCGACCGCCCGGCCGAGGCGGCCGCGGCCTACCTGGGGGAGCGGGCCGACGAACTGCACCTGACCTTCAACTTCGCCTTCGCCCGCTGCCCGTGGAGCGCGCCGGCCTTCCACCGGGAAGTGGAACGGTGGGAGGCCCTCCTCCCGCCTGGGGGCTGGCCCACTTACTTCCTGAGCAACCACGACCAGGTGCGCCACGTGAGCCGCTACGCGGCCGGCGACTGGACCGAGGCCCGGGCCCGCGTGGCCGCGGCCCTCCTCCTCACCCTGCGGGGCACGCCTTTCCTCTACTACGGCGAGGAGATCGGGATGCGGGAGGTGCACATCCCCCGGGAGGAGATCCAGGACCCGCCGGGCCGGCGCTTCTGGCCCCTCTACAAGGGCCGCGATGGGTGCCGCACCCCCATGCAGTGGGATGCGTCCGAGCACGCGGGGTTCACCCGGGGCATCCCCTGGATCCGCCTTGCGCCGGACTACCGGGAACGCAACGTGGCCGCGCAGCAGGACGATCCGGGCTCCCTCCTGAACTTCTACCGCCGCCTCATATGGCTGCGGAAGGCGACGCCAGCCCTCCAACGGGGGTCCTACCGCGCCCTCGTGGAACGGCCCACGCGGGCCCTCGCCTACCTGCGGGAGACGCCGGAGCAGACGGTCCTCGTCCTCCTGAACTTCTCCGCCCGGCCCGTGCGCCTGGCCTTTGACGAACCCCTGCCCACCCAGGAGTGGAAGGTCCTCTTGGACACGGCAGGGTGGGGGGAGCGGGTGCGGCTGGCCGGCCCCGTCACCCTGCCGCCACATGCGGTGTGCGTGCTGGAGGCGGGGTAATGCGGCATTGCACCCCCGGGGAATTCGGGGTACAATGAAGGCTGGGAGGAAAGGGAAGAGGTTGGGAACTCCTTTCCTTTAAAGGCTTCCAGGAGGTGTGAGGGATGGCGAACCGCCGGGTGGTGATTGACATTCCGGAGAAGGTGCTTTTGGCGGAGAAGACCGACGAGGTCGCGTTTGCCAGGGAGATGCGGGTCCTGGCCGCGGTCAAGTTGTACGAACTGGGACGTCTCTCCTCGGGCCGGGCCGCGGAACTGGCTGGCATGTCCCGTGTGGAGTTCTTGCTGGCTCTGGGCCGTTACAAGGTCTTCCCCTTTGAAGCGGAACTGCGCGACCTGGAAGGCAGCCATGCCTGAGGCCATCAGCAATACATCTCCTTTGCTCTACCTTTACCGTGGTGGCATGCTGGAGTGGTTGCCGGCCCTGTTTGACCGGGTGTGGGTCCCAAAGGCTGTGGTGCGGGAACTGAAGCGAGGTCGGGAAGAGGGGTTTGACGTCCCCGACCTGGACGATTGCCCTTGGGTTGTCGTGGCGGAACCCCGTTCCATTCCGTCCGAGTGGCTTGCAGCGGATCTAGGCCCCGGGGAGTTGGCAGCCATATCGCTGGCTCTGGAGAACCCGGGCCGAGTTCTCCTGCTGGACGATGCGCTGGCTCGGCGCGTTGCCCAAGCGGCTGGGCTCAATGTATGGGGAACCCTGAAGGTCTTGCTAG
>DAOTYM010000397.1:0-5044 GCA_034434775.1 Anaerolineae bacterium
GTGGGGTGCAACATCGCCTGGGGCGTGAAGAACAACCGCGTGCGCCGCATCGTGCCGCGGGAACACGCCGCGGTCAACGACCAGTGGCTCTGCGATAAAGGCCGTTTCGCCCACGCCTTCCTCCACGATGCTCGCCGGCTGCGGACGCCCCTGGTGCGGCGCAACGGGAAACTGGAGGAGGCCACCTGGGAGGAGGCCCTGGCGCAGGTGGCCGAGCGCCTGGTGGCCATCGTGCAGGAGCACGGGCCGCAAGCCGTGGCCGGCCTGGGCTCCACCCGCACCACCAACGAGGCCTCGTACCTCTTCCAGCGCTTCCTGCGGGCGGTGGTGGGGACGAACAACGTGGCCCACCTGGGCCGCCTGCCTCAGGGCGCGGTGCTTTTGGAGGACATCCCCTCCTTGGCCCAGGCGGACCTGGTGGTGCTGGCCGGCGTGGACCCCTCGGAGGAACTGCCCCTGCTGGACCTCTGGATCAAGCGGGGAGTGCTGCGGCGGGGGGCCAAGGTGCTGGCCCTGCATCCGCAACGGGTGGAACTGAGCCGCTACAACGGCTTGCGCCTGGCCTACCGGCCGGGGGCGGAGGCGGCCCTGGCCGGCGCGCTGACCAAGGCCCTCCTGGAAAGCGGCAAGGCGCGCAAGGTAGCCCACAGCGAGGCCGTGGAAGAGGGCCTCAGGGGCTCCTCGCTGGCCCAGTTGGCGGAGGCGGCCGGCGTGGCTCCGGCACAGGTGCGGGAGGCCGCGGCGCTCCTTGCCTCGGCAGGGAAGGCGGTGCTCCTCACGGGCGAGGGGTGGGTTGCGACGCCGTACGGACAGGATGCGCTCCAGGCCCTGGCCAACCTGGCTCGCCTGGCGGGGGCCGAGGGACCTTTCTACCTGGCCCCGGACAACAACACCGTGGGCGCGACGGACGTGGGCCTCGTCCCCGACCGCTTCCCCGGTGGGCAGCCGCTGGACGACCGACGCGTCCAGGACCGGCTGAGCAAGTGGTGGGGCGTCCGCAAATTGAACGCCGCGCCAGGCCTGGCCGCGCAGGACCTGTGGCCCGCCCTGGCCGAGGGGCGGGTGAAGGCCCTCTACGTCCTGGGGGCCGACCCCGCCGACGAGAGCGCCCTGGCTGCCCAGGCCCTGGAACAGGCCGAGTTTCTGGTGGTGCAGGACCTCTTCCTCACCGAGACGGCGAAGCGGGCCCACGTGGTCCTGCCGGCTGCCGGCCCCGCGGCCGAGGAAGGGACCTACACCAACCTGGAGGGCCGGGTCCAGCACCTGGGGGCCATCCTGCGGCCTCTCGGAGCCTCCCGGCCGGACTGGTGGATCGTCCAGGAGGTGGCCCGGGCCTGCCTCGCCGCCCTGGGACCGGGGGCCGGACGGGATGCCGCGGCTTGGCAGTTCAAAGGCCCGGGGGAGGTCTTTGCGGAGATGGCCAAGGCCATCCCCGCCTATGCTGGGATGCACTACGTAGCGCTGGGTTCATATGGCCTCCGGCGGCAGGCCGAAGGCGGTCTGCTCCCCCTGGCCCGGGTGGCCCCCTCCTGGCTCCAGCCCACGGAGGATTACCCCTTCGTCCTCTGGGTGGGGAGGGTGCTCTACGACCGGGGGACGCTGGCCTCCTGCTGCGCGCCCCTGCAGGAACTGGTGCCGGAGGCGGCCCTGGGAGTCCACCCGGAAGATGCTGCTCCGTTGGGCCTGCGGGATGGAACTCCCGCGCGCGTCCGCTCGCAGGTGGGGGAGATGGTGCTGCCGGTGCGTTTGGACCCGGACCTGCCGCGCGGCGTGGTGGTGGCCGTGCGCAACCTGGGCGAGGTGAGCCTGGGAACAATCCTCCGGCCGGGAGAACGGGCG
Organism: Anaerolineae bacterium; assembly: GCA_034434775.1. Lineage (GTDB taxonomy): Bacteria > Chloroflexota > Anaerolineae > DTPP01 > DTPP01 > DAOTYM01. The sequence continues at coordinate 1,840 of DAOTYM010000397.1, forward strand.
ACGCTGGTGCAGGTCCAGAAGGCCTGAAACAGGTTGCGTTGCGGGGAGAAGGCAGAGGAGAACGGGCATGGATTGGATTGATGCGCTGCTCATCCCAGCCATCCAGAGCCTGGTGGTCATCGTGGGGCTCCTGCTCTTCGGCTATGCCTACATGACGCTGGTGGAGCGGAAGGTCGCGGGGCGGTTCACGCTGCGCTACGGCCCCAACCGGGCCGGGCCCTTCGGCCTCCTGCAGCCCATCGCCGACGCGTTCAAGGTCATCTTCAAAGAGGAGATCATCCCCTCGGAGGTGGATAAGCCCATCTACCTGATGGCGCCCGGGCTGGCGGTGTTCGCGGCCCTCTCGGCTTTCGCCGTGGTGCCCCTGGGGACCTCCTTCACCCTCTTCGGGCGGGAGATCCGCCTCTACATCGCCGACGTGAACGTGGGCCTCCTGTACCTGATCGCGGTGGCCATCGTAGGCATCTACGGCATCATCCTGGGGGGCTGGGCCTCCAACAACAACTACTCCCTCCTGGGGGCGTTGAGGACCTCGGCCCAGGTCATCGCCTACGAGATCCCCATGGGGCTGGCCCTGGTGAGCGTGGCGGCGGTGACGGGCTCCCTGAGCCTGGTGGAGATCGTGAAGTTCCAGCAGCGGGTCCCCCTCGTCGTCCTGCAGCCCCTGGGCTTCCTGATCTACTTCATCTGTGCCCTGGCCGAGGCCAACCGCTCCCCCTTTGACCTGCCGGAGACGGAGAACGAACTGGTCTCGGGCTATGCCACGGAGTACGGCGGCATCAAGTTCGGCCTTTTCTTCATGGCCGAGTACGTCAACCTGGTCGTCATCAGCTGCATCGCTACGGCCCTCTTCCTGGGTGGAGGGCAGTGGCCCTTCGTCAACCCCCATCCGTTGCTCTCGCTGGCGGTCTTCGTGGCCAAGGCGGCGGTGCTCATCTTCCTGTTCCTGTGGATCCGGGCCAGCCTGCCGCGGGTCCGCTACGACAAGTTCATGAAGTTCAACTGGACCTTCATGCTGCCCCTGGCCCTCTTCAACCTGGCGGTCACGGCGGTGGGAGTGGCGCTCTGGGGGTAGGGCTGCGGGCGATGGACCGCGTGAGAGCCCGACGTGCAGAGAGGTGAGGCTTGGATGACCACGATCGTTGAAGCGGCGAAAGGCCTGAGGGAACTCTGCCGGGCCATGGGGGTCACCCTGCGGTACTTCTTCACCAAGCCCATCACGGTGCAGTTCCCGGAAGAGAAGGTGAAACTGTACCCGCGCTTCCGCGGCCGCCACGAACTGCAGCGGCACCCGGACGGGCTGGAGAAGTGCGTGGGGTGTGGCCTGTGCGCGGCCGCCTGCCCCACCAAGTGCATCTACGTAGAGGCGGCGGAGAACACGGAGGAGAACCGGCGGTCCCCAGGGGAACGGTACGCCAAGGTGTACGAGATCAACCTCTTGCGGTGCATGTTCTGCGGCCTGTGTGAGGAGGCCTGCCCCACCGGGGCCATCGTGCTGCGGCGGCAGTTCGCCCTGGCCGACTACAGCCGGGACGCCTTGATCTACACTCAGGACCGCCTGCTCACACCGGCTGGCGACTGGTCGTACGAACTGCGGGAGGATGGGACCTGATGGGCGGGGAACTGGCGCTTTTCATCATCTTCGGGGCCCTGGCGGTGGCTGGCGCGGTCCTGGTGATCGCGGCCCGGAACCCGGTCTACAGCGCGTTGGGGCTCCTGCTGAACTTCTGCATGCTGGGAGCCCTCTACATCCTCCTCAACGCTCAGTTCCTGGGCCTGGTGCAGATCATCGTCTACGCTGGCGCGGTCATGGTCCTCTTCCTGTTCGCCCTGATGCTGGTGGGCGAGCGGCGGGGCGGGCCCTGGCGCGTTTCGGCCGCGGCTGCCTTCGGGGTGGTGCTGGCCCTGGTGCTCCTGGGCGAGGTGGGGTACGTGGTGGCTACCCAGGCTGTCGGGGGGGCCAGGGGCGGCGTGACGCCGGAGATGCTCGCCAAGGTGGGGAACGTCCAGGCCCTGGGGACGGTCCTCTTCACCGACTACCTCCTGCCCTTTGAGTTGGCCTCGGTCCTCCTCTTGGTGGGGATCCTCGGGGCGGTCTACCTGGCCCGTCGGCGGCTGGCCCGGGAGGGGTGAAGCCATGGTCCCTGTCAGCAATTACCTTATGTTAAGCGGCCTCCTCTTCGCGCTGGGGGCCCTGGGCGTGATGGTGCGGCGCAACGTCATCGTGCTCTTCATGTGCGTGGAGATGATGCTCAACGCCGTGAACCTGGCCTTCGTGGCCCTTTCCCGGGAACTCCAGTCGCTGGATGGCCAAGTCATCGTCCTCATGGTCATGGCGGTGGCGGCAGCGGAGGTGGCGGTGGGGCTGGCCCTGGCCCTGGCCCTCTACCGCAAGAAGAAGAGCACCGACGTGGACAGCGCCAGCCTGCTGAAGTTCTAGGGGAAACCGAGGGATGGCCATGCTCAACTATGCCTGGTTGCTCCTGTGCTTCCCGCTCCTGGGGGTCCTTGCCAACGGGTTCTTCGGCCGGCGGATGGGCAAGCGGGCCGTGGGCTGGGTGGCCTGCCTGGCGGTGGGCCTGGCTTTCGCCGTCTCCCTGGCCTTGCTCGCGGGCCTGGCCGGGCTCCCTCCAGAGGAGCGGCGTGTGGAGGTCCCCATCTACACCTGGATGACGGTGGGCGGCTTCCAGATCCCCTTCGCCCTGCTCCTGGACCCCCTCTCCGTGCTGATGGCCGCGGTGGTGACGGGGGTGAGCCTCATCATCCACGTCTACTCCATCGGCTACATGGCCGAGGATGCCCGCTACGCTCGCTTCTTCACCTACCTGAACCTCTTCGTCCTGATGATGCTCATCCTCGTCGTGGCCAACAACTACCTGGTGATGTACGTGGGCTGGGAGGGGGTGGGCCTCTGTTCGTACCTCCTGATCGGGTTCTGGTTTGAGCGGAAGGCGGCGGCCGACGCGGGCAAGAAGGCCTTTATCGTCAACCGGGTGGGGGACTTCGGCTTCGCCCTGGGCATCATGCTCATCTTCTCCCTCTTCGGGACGCTCCAGTTCTCCGGCGTGCTGGACCCGGAGGTGGCCCGCACGGTGCTGGGCGGCACGGGGTTGGCCGGGTGGGTCACCTTGCTCCTCTTCATGGGGGCCACGGGGAAGTCGGCCCAGATTCCCCTGTATGTTTGGTTGCCCGATGCCATGGAAGG
>DAOTYM010000398.1:0-8279 GCA_034434775.1 Anaerolineae bacterium
ATCGGCATCAAAGGGAAGAACCGGATGGAGTTCGTGCGACGCCTCCGGCGCAACATGCGGGACGCGCTCAAACGGCGGGGGGTTGCAGGACGGGTCTGGTCCGAAGGGCAGCGGGTCTACGCCGAGACGGACCAGGTGGCCGAGGCCCTGGAGGCGCTGCGGCACGTCTTCGGCATCGTCTCCCTGAGCCCGGTGGTGGAGGTCCCGCCAGACCTGGAGGCGATGAAGGCCGAGGCGGTGCGGCAGGCCCTGGCGGCCGGTCTGGGCCCGGGGCGTTCGTACCACATCGCGGCGCGCCGGGCCGACAAGACCTTCCCCCTCACGTCGCCGGAGATCAACCGCGTCCTGGGCGCGGCGGTGCAGGAGGCCACCGGGGCCCGGGTGGACCTCTCGGACGCCGCCGACGTGGTGATCGGCGTGGAAGTGCAGCGGGAGCGGGTGCTCCTCTACGGCGGGGTGGTGCCGGGGTGGGGGGGCATGCCGGTCCTGAGCCAGGGCCGGGTGGTGGCCCTCCTCTCCGGCGGGATTGATTCGCCGGTGGCGGCCTGGCTCATGATGAAGCGGGGCTGCGGGGTGATCCCTGTCCACTTCTATCAGAACGAGATGGAGAAGGCCAAGGTCCTGGACCTGTGTGCGCGCCTCCAGGACTTCAGCGCGGGGTTTGCCATCCGCCCGGTGATCGTAGACCACGGGGAGGTGCTGGGGGACCTCCCCCAGCGGCTGCGCGCCCTCGGCCAGGAGCGGTGGACCTGCATCCTCTGCAAGCGGGCCATGCTCCAGAAGGCCTCGGAGATCGCCCGCGACCTGGGCGCGAGCGCCATCGTCCTGGGGGATTCCCTGGGGCAGGTGGCCAGCCAGACCCTGGAGAACATGCGGGTCATCTCTCACGGCCTGGACGCGCTGGTCCTGCGCCCCCTGGTCGGGTACGACAAGGCCGAGGTCGTGGCTTTGGCCCGGCGCATCGGGACCTACGACATCTCCACCCGGGCGGCGGAGGGATGCCGGTTCCTGCCGCCCAACCCCCTGACCCGCGCCTCCCTGGAAGGGCTGCGCCGGGTGCTGGAAGACCTGGGGGAGACGCCTCCGTCTCCGTGGGCCGTGGGGGACGCGGCCTGACCTCACCCATCTCCCCCGCTCCCTTCCCTCTCCGTGGACGACGGAGAGGGAGGGGGGTGCCGCCGTAGGCGGGGGTTGGGCGAGGCGTTCCTCGCCCCTCAGAGCCACCGCACCGGCTGCGGCGGGAGGCGGCGTTCCTTCCACATTGCCTGCCCCCTCACTGTGACCCACACAGAGCGCATGGCGATGAACCAGAAGGCCAGCATGCTGAAGGGGTAGAGGGGCAGGAGCGAGAGGGGGAAGCGGAAGCGCCAGAGCACGATCCCCCACAGGGCGAACCCTTCGGCCAGGGCGACAAGGGCGCGGGACGTCAGGAAGGGCGAGCCTTCGCCCCCGAGAGCGTTCCAGATGAGGGCCACCCACGGTTGCCAGGCCACCAGGAGGAGCCAGCACCAGGCGAAGACGTGCTCCAGGAGGCGGAACTGGAAGACGGCGAACAAGTTCTTGCTGAACCCTTCCAGGATCTCTCGCCAGCCCCGGTACATGCGGCAACGGACCTCTCCCGTGGCGTCCACCAGGCGCAAGCAAAACCCTTGCGCCTTGATCCTCTGGGCGAGAGCGATGTCGTCCACCGGGTTCGCGCGCACAGCCTCGTGTCCGCCGACAGCCTGGTAGGCCTCCCGGCGGAAGAGGAGGAACTGGCCGTTGCCCACCGAGAGGCCAGGGAGGCGCAGGCGGTGGGCGAGCCCCACGGGCAATAGGGAGAAGACCGACCAGTAGGCCACGGGGATGCAGAGGCGTTCCCCCCACGACCCCAGTTCCTGCCAGGGGAGGGCGGTGAGGAGGTCCGCGCCCTCTGCTTCCAGCGCCCCCACGGCGCGGCGCAGGGCCTGGGGGCTGTGGACCGTGTCGGCGTCGGTGAAGAGGAAAAGGTCCCCTTGGGCGGCTTCGGCCAGTTGGTGGCAGGCCCAGTGCTTGCCTATCCAGCCTTCCGGCAGGGGTTGGCCCTGCAGGACCCTGAGCCGCGGGTCCTTGGCGGCCAGGGCTGCCAGCATCTCCCCCGTCTCATCGTCGGATTCGTCGTCCAGGACCACCACTTCAAAGGCCGGGTAGTCCTGGTTCAGGAGCGAGCGGAGGCAGGGGCCGATGGCGGAGGCCTCGTTCCTCGCGGGCACTAGAACCGAGACCATGGGGAACTGGGAAGGGGCAGGGAAGTCGCCCAGCCGCCTCAGGGCGCGCAGGTTCGTGAGGGCGATCGCCAGGAGGACCCCCAGGAAGATGGCGATGCCCATCTGCTGCTGGGTCCAGAAGCCGTTCAACAGGACCTCCTCAGGAGGCGGGCCAGCCACGGGCGGAGACGAGGCCCGCGACGGAGGTCGGGGGCGTGCTTCCAGAGGAGGATGGCCATGTGCCCGGCCCACACCGCAAGGAAGGGCGGTGGGCCGTGCCGGACCAGGGCCAGGTAGGCACCCAGGGCCAACATCCCCGCCACCAGGGACCAGGCATCGGCATCCTGGACGAACACGAAGGCCCCAAGGAGGAGGCCCAGGATCAGGGGGACCTCGCCCAGGGTCAGGCCGGTCCAGGCCCCGAAGGTGGCCGCCACAGCCTTGCCGCCCCGGAAGCGCAGGAAAGGCGAGAAGGCGTGCCCCGCCACCGGGGCCAGGGCTACGGGGACCAGTTCCCAGCCCGTCAGCCCCACGGAGAAGTGGGCGAAGGCGGTGGGCACCGCACCCTTGGAGTAGTCCAGGAGCAGGGCTGGGAGGCCGACGCGCCATCCCCCGGCGCGCCAGGCGTTGGCCGCGCCGGGGTTCCCGTCGCCGTAGCGTCGGATGTCCTTCCCCGCCAGGAGGTGGCCCACCCAGAGGGAGAAGGGCAGCGAGCCGGCGGCGAACCCCACCAGCGTCCAGAGGAGCACTGTGCTCATGGGGGGCCTCAGGCCTTGGGCGCCAGCCACACCCAGATGCGTCCCCCTTCCTCCTTGACGGGGAAGACGGGGAGCGCCCTCTCCCGCCGCAGGGCGCCCAGCACCTTCCCCACGGCCGGCGGCCAGGGGGTCCAGGCTTCCACGTCGCCCGTGCGCAGGTTGAAGGCGCTGTGGTGCCAGGGGCAGATGAGGGAGCCCTCCGCCGTCACCTTGCCCCGTTCCAGGGGAGCGCCCATGTGGGGGCAGCGGGCAGCTACGGCGTAGACCTGCCCGCCCTGGCGGAGGAGCAGGACCTCTTGGCCCTCCACACGGACCACACGCCGTGCCCCGTCTGGCAGGTCCTCGGCAGGGAGGAGGTCAACCCACGTCTCTTTGGTTTCAGCAGCCATCTGAAGCTCCTTTCGTTTCCGAGTGTCTGAATGTCCATTCCTGTTCGGGTGGGAGGTTCAGTACCCTTCCTCTGCCCGGACCTTGCCTTTGAAGACCCAGTAGATGTAGGCCGTGTACCCGATGACGATGGGCATGCCCACCAGAGCCATGGCCAGCATCACCGTCAGGGTCTTCTCCGATGAGGAGGCGTTGTAGATGGTCAGGCTCAGGGCTGGGTCGTTCAGGGCGGGCACCAGGGTGGGGAAGTTGCTGGCCCCCAGGATGCCCATCAGGCCGGCGATGGCCAGGGACGAGGCGAGGAGCGCCCCCAGGTCTCGGTGGCGGGCCGCGGCGACCCGCCCCCAGGCCACGCCAGCCACCACCAGCGCCCCGGCCACCCAGGCCAGGGGGCGGGAGAAGGTCGCCCCCCGCACAAAGGCGCTGACAACGACGGAGAGGGTAAAAAGGAGGGCAAAGGCCACCTGGCTCCTCTTCAGCCACCGCCGGGCCCGTGCCTGCAGGTCCCCGTTGGTCTTGAGCACCGCGTAGGCTGCCCCCTGCACCAGGAACATGGCCAGCCCCAGGAGGCCGATGAGGAGGGCGTAGGGGTTCAAGAGGGTGAGGAAGGTGCCGGTGTAGTGCATCTCAGCGTTCAGGGGGATGCCGCGGGCGATGTTCCCCACGGCGACGCCGAAGAGGAGGGCGGGCACGAAACTGCCCACGGCGAACGCGCCATCCCAGAACCTTCCCCAGCGGGGATCCTGCCGGAACTCCATGGAGACGGCGCGGAAGATGAGGGCGAAGAGGACGAGCATCAGGGCGAGGTAGAAGCCGCTGAACACGGTGGCGTAGACGTGGGGGAAGGCGGCGAACAGAGCACCGCCCCCGGTCAGCAGCCAGACCTCGTTCCCGTCCCACACGGGGCCGATGGCCGCCAGGAGGGTGCGCCGCTCCCGCTCATCCCGGGCGAGGAAGGGGTAGAGGACGCCCACCCCCAGGTCAAACCCGTCCAGGATGGCGTAGCCGGTGAGGAGCACCCCGATAAGCACGTACCAGATGGCGCGCAGGTCCATGGCTACCCTCCTTGCCCCTGCAGGGAGACAGCTTCCCCTGAGACGGCTCCCGAACCCGCCGGTCCGTGGCGCACCTCCCGCACGAGGAAGGACAGGTACGCGGCGAAGAGGAGGGCGTAGATGAGGACGAACATGATTAGGGTGAAGAGGACCTGCTCCGCGGGCACGGTCACGGAGACCGCGTCGGCGGTGCGCAGCAAGTTGTAGACCGCCCAGGGCTGCCGCCCCACCTCTGCCGCAACCCACCCAGCCTGGTTGGCCACCTGGGGGAGGGGAATGGAGAAGAGGAGCACTTTGGCGAACCAGCGCGTCCCTTCCAAGCGCCCCGTGCGCCACAGGTAGACGCCCAGGAGCATGGCCAGGATGAAGTAGCCGCCCAGGAGGACCATCAGGTGGTAGGCGTAGAAGGGCACGGCCACCGGTGGCCAGTCGGCCCGCGGGAAGGCGTCCAGGCCGACCATCTCGGCGTTGGGGTCAAAGTGGACGAGGAAACTCAGGAGCCTGGGGATGCCGACATAGAGGTGAACCGTCTGCCGTGCGACATCGGGGATGCCGAAGAGGGCCAGAGGCGCGCCCCGCTGGGTGGTGAAGAGACCCTCAAAGGCGGCCATCTTGGCCGGCTGGGTGAGGGCCATCTGGACGGAATGGAGGTGGCCCAGCCCCACCTGGGCCAGGGAGGTCACCGCCCCGATGGTGAGGGCGAGGCCAAGGGAGAGGCGGGCGAAGGCCAGGTGCCGCCCCTGCCGCAGGTACCAGGCGCTGATGCCGGCGACGAAAAAGGCCCCGGTGATCCACCCGGCCGCCACCGTGTGGAAGAACCTCGGTCCGATGGAGGGGTTGAGCACGGCGGCCCAGAAGTCCGTCAGGCGGGCGCGCCCTTCCACCAGGGTGTACCCGGCGGGGGTCTGCTGCCAGGAGTTGGCGATGAGGATCCACAGGCCCGAGAGGTGCGAGGCGAAGAAGACCAGGAAGGCCGCGAGCCAGTAGGCCTTCTTAGGGACCCGCTCCCGCCCGAAGAGCAGGATGCCCAGGAAACTGGATTCCAGGAAGAAGGCGAAGATGCCCTCCGCGGCCAGGGGCGCGCCGAAGATGTCGCCCACGAACCGGGAGTACTCGGACCAGTTGGTGCCGAAAGCGAACTCCATGGCGATGCCGCTGGCCACCCCCACGACGAAGGTCAGCCCCAGGAGCCTGATCCAAAAGGCCGAGGCCTCTCGGTAGAGGGTTTGGCCTGTGCGCAGGTAGAGGGTCTCCAGGATCAGGATGGCCAAGGTCAGGCCGAAAGTGAGGGGTGGGAAGAGGAAGTGAAACCCTACCGTAAAACCGAACTGGATGCGTGCCAGAAGCACAGGGTCCAGCATGGTGCGTTCTCCTCATCCTCTGGAGAGGGTCCCCTTCCCCTCCACGGATGGAAGGGAAAGGGACCAGAGCGTGGGAGAGGTCCGGGCGTTGCCCAAGAGGGCGGCTGGGCTAGGCCTCGTCGCTGGGCTTCCAGAGTTCCCAGACCCTGCCGGCCAGGGCAATGTTGGGTTTGAGGGTCTTCTTGCCTGGCCGCCAGCCGGCCGGGGCGACCTCTCCGGTGGCGCGCACGTGTTGGTAGGCCTGGATCTGGCGCACGAGCTCGCTGAAGTTGCGGCCTACCGGCGGCGTCAGGACTTCCATGGCCTGGATGACACCGTCGGGGTCAATGAGGAAACGGCCGCGGATGTTGACTCCAGAGGCCTCGTCGTAGACGCCGTAGAGGGAGCCGATCTTGCCTCCTGGGTCGGAGAGCATGGGGTAGGGGATCCCTCCCTCCACCATCTTGACCAGTTCCGTCTCGTGCCAGACTTTATGGGAAAAGACGCTGTCCACGCTGCACGAGAGGACTTCCACGCCGAGGGCCTTGAGCTCGTTGTACCGGGCGGCAACCGCCGTCAGTTCCGTGGGTCAGACGAAGGTGAAGTCCCCCGGGTAGAAGCACAGGACCACCCACTGTCCGGCGTAATCAGAGAGGCTGATCTCTTTGGTCGCCCCCTGGTGGTACGCCCTGGCCTTGAAATCAGGTGCCTTCATCCCTGCCCTAAGACACATCGCGCCACCTCCTGAAATCTGCTGGTGTGGGTGCTGCCGGCCCAGCACCCACAGGGTCCGACATCCCCTCGCGGCTGAGGGCGGCCTGGGCCGGTGGCCTCCCTCACAGGGGTTAGCTCCCTTCCTCCAGAGGAAAGGAGCCAGCGTCTTCGCCCTCTTAGAACTTGCGGAACTCGCCCTTGGGCAGGCTGCAGATGGGGCACTTGTCTGGCGGTTCCCCGATGACGGTGTAGCCGCACTTGGGGCAGATGTAGATGGGCTGCGACTTCAGGTCCTTGCCCGCCTCCACCAACTGCTTGGCCTCGGTGTACATCCCCTCGTGGATCTTCTCCGCCTCCAGGGCGTAGTGGATGCTGAGCATGGCGCCCTTCTCTTCCTGCAGTTTGGCGACGGCGTTGTAGGCCGGGTACATCTCCGTGTTCTCAAAGTGCTCGCCGTCAATCCCCGTCTGCAGGTTGGCCGCGGTGTTGCCGATGCCCCCCAGTTCCCGCAGGTGGTTGGTGGCGTGGACCCGCTCGGCGAAGGCGATGGCCCGGAACAGCCGTGCAACCTCCGGGAACCCCTCGGCCTCGGCCTGGTCGGCGAAGATGGTGTACTTCATGTGGGCCTGGCTTTCGCCAGCGAAGGCGGCTTCCAGATTGGCTTTGGTCATCTTGTGCATGGTCTTACCCTCCTTTGCTGCTTGTGCCATGGGAGAATCCGCTCCTTGCTTCCAAGGTAAAAGGGTTCTCTATCTAAAGCCATTATACCACAAGTCCTTCCCTTTGTCAAGTCCCGCCCAGCGGCCGCATTGACTTAACATAACCAAATAGATAGCCTTTTGACATGCCACGGGGGTCACGCTGCAGCACGCCATACGCCATATGCCATACGCCACACGCCATACGCCATCGGCCATACGCCATACGTCCCAGGCTCACGCTGCAAACGTGGCGCGGATTGACTTCCCCTTCCTTTCGCGCTATACTGCCCTTGCCGACCTCGGAGCCTGCCGCGCGGGAGTCCTATCGTGAGCCTGCTCTTCACACCAGCACGCATTGGCACCCTCACTGTGTCCAACCGCCTGGTCCGCTCGGCCACGGCGGAACGGCTGGGCCTGCCCGACGGGCGGTCCCGGCCGCGCCTTTTGCAGATGTACCGGGACCTGGCCCGCGGCGGCGTGGGCCTCCTCGTCACTGGCCACCTGTTCGTCCACCCGGCTGGGCGGGTCCACCCGGAGATGGCGGGCATCCACACCGACGCCCTCATCCCCTACCTGCGGGGCCTCACGGACCTCGTCCACAGGGAGGGAGGCCACATCGCCGCCCAGATCAACTTCGGCGGCATGCGGTGCCGCCCCGACGCCGTGCCTGAGGCACTGGCTCCTTCCTCCGTGGACTTCCCCTTCCTGCCGCAGCCGGCGCGGGAGATGACGGAGGAGGAGATCTGGACCGTGGTAGAGGCCTTCGGCCAGGCGGCGCGGCGGGCCCAGGTGGCCGGCTTTGACGCCGTGCAGGTCCATGCCGCCCATGGGTACCTCATCAACCAGTTCCTCTCGCCCCTGGTCAACCGCCGCACCGATGGCTGGGGTGGGGACCTCCGTGGCCGCATGCGCTTCTTGCGGGAGGTGGCCCGGGCGGTGCGGGCGCAGGTGGGCCCGGACTACCCGGTCTTCATCAAACTGGGGCTGCTAGACGGCGTGGAAGGGGGCCTGGCCCTGGAGGAAGGGCTCCAGGTGGCCGCGGCGCTGCGGGAGATGGGGCTTGACGCCGTGGAGGTGAGCGGCGGCTTGGACGACGGCA
>DAOTYM010000399.1:0-9246 GCA_034434775.1 Anaerolineae bacterium
TTGATGTTCTTGCCCTGCTCGTTCCAGCCGGTGGGCCCCCAGAAGATGTCGCCCGGGCCGTGCTCCAGGAGGGCCTTGCGCACCGCTTCCGTGTCCTTGGTGCCGGCGATCCGCAGCGCCTCCTGCAGGATGCGGCCCGCAGCAATGCCCGACGCGGCGTGGTAGCCCGGCCGGTAGCCGAACTTCTTCTCAAAGGCGTCGGCCACTTCCTTCGGCGTGCCCATGTAGGGGTCCTTCCAGTTCAGGATGGGCAGCCACCACTCCGAGCCGTAGATGTAGTTGGCGTCGTTCCCTAGTTCTTTCACGAAGTCGGGGATGGCCGGGCCGGCGGTGAAGGCCATCAGTTTGGGGCAGACCTTCAGGTCCTTAGATTGCTTGGTGATGAGGACCGCGTCCTGGAACAGGGTGGAGGCCAGCATCAGGTCGGGGTTCGCCGCCTTGACCTGGGTCAAGAGGGACGAGACGTCCTTGGTGTCCTTGGAGAACTTCTCCTGATAGACCACCTCCAGGCCCTGTTCCTTGGCGTACTTGACCGCGCCCTCGCCCGCGGCGATGCCGAAGGGGTCGTCCCGGATGAGGACGGCCACCGTCTTGGGCTTAGGCTCCTGGGCCAGGGCCATGTCAATGACGCGGCGCAGGTAGGTGGAGGCGGGCGGCATCACGGAGAAGATGTACTTGAAGCCGCGCTCGTAGATGGCGTCGGAGTTGGCCTGCGGCGCGATGGTGATCACTTTGTACTTCTCACCGATGACGCTGGTGTTCATGGTGATGGCGCTGGAGAAGGGGCCGAAGATGAAGTCCACCTTGTCCTCGGTGATCAGTTTCTCCGTGAGCTTGGCGCCGGTCTCGGCATCGCTCTTGTCATCGTAGAAGATGACCTCCACCTTGTACTTCTCGCCGCCGATCTCCACGCCACCGCGCTCGTTGACAAAGTCCCGCCAGAAGACGATGCCGTCCCGGACGTTGGTCCCTTCCTTGGAGACCGCGCCGGTGAGGGCCAGCGAGGCGCCGATCTTGAGGACCTTCTCGCCGGCGGCTGGAGGCTGGGTGGGCTGCGCCGGAGCTGCCGTGGGAGCCTGGGTGGGCTGGGCTGGAGGCTGGGTGGGCTGTGCCGGGGCTGCTGTGGGAGCCGGGGTGGGCTGGGCAGGCGCAGCGCATCCCGCGATGACCAGCCCCACAAGGGCCAACAGGGCAACCAGGGTGTGAACGCGTGACATACTTGATCCCTCCTTTGACAGTTGTGGTTGAACCTAACTGCTTGGACTGTGGAACGCCTGGCCTTGCGCAGGCGCAATCCCCGAAACCGTCTGGCCTTCCGCTCACAGGCCGATGTAGGCAGCCTTGATGCGCGGGTCGGCCAGCAGGACCTCGCTGGGCCCCTCCTGGACGATGTGGCCGGTTTCCAGCACGTACCCGCGGCTGGCGATCTCAAAGGCCGTCTGGACGTCCTGCTCCACCACCAAGAGGGTCACCCCCGCCTTGCGGATGTCGGCGATGGCCTTCTTGAGGCGGTCCACCACCACCGGCGCCAGGCCCAGCGAGAGTTCGTCAATGAGGAGCATCTTGGGCGCGCTCATCAGGCCGCGCGCGATGGCGCACATCTGCTGCTCGCCCCCGCTGAGGGTGCCGGCCAGTTGCCGGCGCCGCTCGGCCACCTCGGGGAACAGGGCATAGACCTGGTCCAGGCTCTCCTGGATTTTCTGGCCATCCCGGCGGGCGTAGGCCCCCAGTTTCAGGTTTTCCTCCACGGTGAGGCCCTGGAACAGTTGGCGTCCCTCGGGCACGAGGGCCAAGCCCCTCCGCACCCGCTCCGGCGCGCTCAACCCCGTGATGTCCTCCCCCTGGAAGACGATGCGCCCGCTGCGCGCCTTGATGAGGCCAGCCAAGGTCATGAGCAGGGTGGTCTTCCCAGCGCCGTTGGAGCCGACCAGGGCCACGGCCTCGCCGGGGTCAACATGGAGGTCCACGTCCCAGAGGACGTTGATCTCGCCATACCCGGCCCTCAGTTGGCTGACATTCAGCATACCGTCTTCTCCTCCTCGGCCGCGCCTTCGTTCCGGACAAACCGGCCTTTGGCATACCGCTCGCCCAGGTAGGCGGCGATGACCTTCTCGTCGGTGCAGACCGCTTCGGGCGTCCCCAGGGAGATGGCCTGGCCGTGGTGCAGCACCAGGATGCGGTGGCTGATGCCCATGATGGCCCGCATGACGTGCTCAATGACCAGGATGGTCACGCCGCGCCGGTTGACCTCCTGCACCAGGTCCATCATGTCGCCCACCTCCTTGGGGGTCAGGCCGGCCATCACCTCGTCCAGCAGGAGGAGGGTGGGGCGCATGGCCAGGGCGCGGGCCAGTTCCACCCGCTTGCGGTCGGCCAAGGTGATGTCGGAGACAGCGTAGTTCGCCTTTCCGCCCAGGCCGACAAATTCCAAAATCTCGTCCGCGGCCTGCAGGGCCTGGCGGGTGCCCGCCGCAGAGCCATGGCTGGCCCCGAACAGGGCCCCGATGGCCACGTTCTCCCGCACCGTCATCCCCTGGAAGGGCTTGACCACCTGGAAGGTGCGGGCGATCCCCAGGCGGCAGATCTGGTGGGGACGCTTCCCCTTCAGCGACTGGCCCCGGAAGAAGATGTCCCCGCTGCTGAGGGAGAGGAGCCCGCTGATGAGGTTCAGGAGGGTGGTCTTACCAGCCCCGTTGGGGCCGATGATGCCGAAGATCTCCCCCTCCTCCACGTCCACTGTGACATCCTTCACGGCGGCGAGGCCGCCGAAATACCGAGTTGCTCCACGGATTTGCAGCAAGGCGTCCATTAGATCCAGTTCTCCTGGAACTCTTTCCACCAAGCCTTGGGCTTGAACCCTTCGCGCAGCATGGGCACGAGGCCCCGCGGCATGAAGAGCACCACCAGCACGATGATGGTGCCCAGGACGCCCAAGTGCAGGGTGATGAAGCGGCTCCACACCGTCTCCGAGATCAGTTCCAAGACGAAAGCCCCCACCACCGGGCCCACGAGGGTGCCGGCCCCTCCCAGCAGGGTCATGATGAAGTACTTGACCCCTGTGATCCCGCTGAAGGCGTCGGGGGGCTGGATGTAACTGTACCAGTAGGCCCAGATGCCGCCCACAATGCCGCTCAGGGCCGCGCTGGTCATCCAGGCGGCCACTTTGTACCACGTGGTGTTGATGCCGGAGATCTCCGCGGCGTCGGCGTCGGCCTTGATGGCCCGCAGGCCGTAGCCGAACCGGCTGCGGCGGATGAGACCGCTCACGGTCACCACGAGGACCATCGCCCCCAGCATGAGGTAGTAGATCAGGCGGTAGAACTGCTGGGGGGTCAGGTCGGGGATGGGGAGCGTTAACCCCGCGCCGCCCCCGGTAAGGGACGTGGCGTTGACCACCAACTCCCGGGTGGCCTCCTGGACGCCAATGGTGGCGATGGCGAAGTAGTGCCCCCTCAGGCGCAGGATGGGCAGGCCCAGGAGCATGGCGTAGAGGGCGGCGAGGGCACCCCCGGCGAGGACGGCCAGGGGCAGGGGCGCTCCCACCTTCAGCATGAGGATGGCCGTGGTGTAGGCCCCCACGCCGAAGAAGACCACGTTTCCGAAGTCGGCGTAGCCGGTGTAGCCCACCATGATGTTCAGGCTGGAGGCCAGGGCCGCGTACATGAACATGCCGCTCAGGAGGCGGATCCAGTAGCCGCTGTAGGTGAGGGGGAAGATCGCCGCGGCCAGCAAGAGCCCCCCGACCACCCCCCACTGGGCCCAGCGGCTGGACCGGAGGGTCCGGATGGCCACCGTGAGCGGTTTGGCGCGCGCTGCCGTGGAGTCCATGTCAGTTCCCCCCGCTCATTTCACTTCGGCGAAGAAGCGGCGGCCGATGATCCCCTCGGGCCGCACGATCAGGATGAGCACGAGAACGATGAAACTGATGGCTTCCTGGTAACTGGGGCCGACGATGGCCCCGCCGATGGTCTCGGCCAGGCCCAGGACCACCCCGCCCAGGATCGCGCCGGTGGCCGTGCCCAGCCCGCCCAGGCACGCCACCACGAAGGCCTTGCCGATGAACGGCTCGCCCATGAAGGGCGTGATGACGTAGATGGCCGACATCAGGGCCCCCGCCGCCCCGGCCAGGGCCGCGCCGATGCCGTAGGTGATGGCGTAGATCCGGCCGATGGGGATGCCCACCAGTTGCGCGGCGTTCTTGTTCAGGGCTGTGGCCAGGATGGCGTTCCCCACCCGCGTGCGGGAGAGGAACAGTTGGAGGAGGAGGGTCAGCACCACGGCCAGGACCGCGGCCACCAGGCGGATGTAGGGGATGATGAGGCCGCCGATCTGAAGCCCAGTCCCTGCGTACTCGGGGGTGACGCTGCGGTAGTCCCCCTTCCAGAGCAAGAGGGCCAGGTTGACGAAAAAGAGGTTCATGCCGTAGGTGATGATGAGGGTCATGAAGACCCCCGTCTTGACCACGGCGTTGACGATGTAGCGCTGGAGGAGGTAGCCCAGCCCGAACATGAGGAGCATCACCGCCGGCAACGACAGGAAGGGGTCCACGTGGTACAGGCGGAAGAGCCAGTAACTGACATAAGCCCCCAGCATGAGGAAGGAACCGTGGGTGATGTTGATGACGTTCATCACCCCCCAGACGAGGGAGAAGCCCACGCCAACCGCCGCGTACAGGCCTCCCAAAAGCAACCCGTTGACGATCACCTGTGGCGACATGCCGTCCCTACCTCGTCATCTCTCCTGTGGCTATCCTACATCCATTGCCTGATCCCTTGGGAGGCTGCCTCGGCCGCCCTCAAGGGAGGCAGGACGCCCTGCTCTGGACCTCCACCTGCTCCCCGTCTTCCCCGGCCTCCCCCCACCTTTCCGCCTCCAGCGCCTTCTGGATGTGCTCCAGGTGGCGCAGCATCATGTGGCGGCTGCGCTCTGGGTCGCGGGCCCGCAGAGCGTCCACAATGGCCTGGTGGTCCTTGGGGGCGTGGACCTTCACGCCTGGAACCTCCACCGTGCGGCGGCGGCTGGCCCAGGTGAGGGCGGACAGGCTCTCCATCAGGCGCGCCAGCACGGGGTTGCGGGCCGCCTGGACGATGCCGTTGTGCAGGTCCAGGTCCGCCTGAAGGTAGGCTTCGGAATCTTCGGCGGCGCGCTCGGCCCGGTGGACGCACTCCTGCAGGTAGTCCACCTCTTCGTCGGTGATGCGCTCTGCGGCCAGGGCTGCCGTGCTTCCCTCCAGGATCTTGCGCACCTCAAACAGGTGGAAGAAGTTGGACTGGCTCAGGGCCAGGAAGAAGTCCAGGGGGGCCATGAGGAGGGCGGGGTCCAGCGAGGTCACATAGGTGCCATCCCCCTGCCGGATTTCCACGATGTTGCGCATGGCCAGAGCCTTGGTCGC
This sequence comes from Anaerolineae bacterium, assembly GCA_034434775.1. GTDB lineage: Bacteria > Chloroflexota > Anaerolineae > DTPP01 > DTPP01 > DAOTYM01. The sequence goes on from DAOTYM010000399.1 coordinate 5,393, forward strand.
CTCGCGCAGGGAGGCTCGGCTCACCCCCAGGAGAGCGGCCAGTTCCCGCTCTGGGGGGAGTTTCTGCCCTGGTTGCAGTTCGCCATCCCGGATCAGTTGCAGGATGCGCTCTGCAATCTGTTCGGCGAGTGCCCGTCGTTCCAGCGCCCGGAACCGTGGCTGCACGGCCGATCTCCTGCGATCGTGGGGGTCAGACCTTTCAATGGTCTGATGGTTGGGCCAATTCCGAAGGGAAGTATACCTCAACCTTTGCTGCTTGTCAAGCGCGGCCTCGTGGGGAAACAGGGCTGACTCATTCTTACAGAACTCTGATAGCCTTCCGGTGTGGCAGGCCGTAGGGCACGCCTCCTGGCGTGCCATCTAGCGTCCGGAGGAGCGGTTAAGGTCTTCCCTTTGTAAAAACGAGTCAACCCTGCGTGGGGAAAACGGGGCCTTTCGGAGGTGCGCAGGTGAGGCACCTCCAGCGGTTCCGAGGGCGGCGAGGCGCGGACAAGCCCCTGGTTTCCACAAGGCCCCAGTTTCTGGTACAATAGGAGCGTGCGATAGAGGCCTCCAAAAGAGGCCTCCCCAGGAGCGGTTGCCATGGACCAGGTGCACCGGCCGACCGGCCTCAACGCCTACGTGCGCGATGTGCGCGCCCTGTGCGACGCCAAGGGGTTCTCTTCCAGCCACGAGCGCATCTGGGAGATGCTGGCCCTGATCCACACGGAGATCTCCGAAGCCACCGACTGCTACAAGAAGGGCCGGCCCCTGGAGGAGGTGGGGGAGGAACTGGTGGATGCCCTCATCCGCATCTTCCACCTCCTGTCGGCCCTGGACCTGGACGCTGAGGCCCTCTACGAGCGCAAGATGGCCAAGAACTGGCAGCGTCCCTACAAGTACAACACCGTGCGAGGGGGGTAGGGCCCTCGGGAGGGAGAGGGGGTGGTGCAGGAAGCCCCGGCCGAGGCGAGGGAACCTCGCCGCCGCGTGCGCCTCTACCGCACCCAGGCCATCGTGCTGCGGCGGACGGACTTCGGCGAGGCGGACCGCCTGGTGACGGTCCTGACGCCGGAGAGGGGCAAACTGCGCCTCCTGGCCAAGGGGGCGCGCCGCCCCACCAGCCGCAAGGCCGGCCACCTGGAACTCTTCACCCACGTGCACCTCCTGGTGGCGGAGGGCCAGAACCTGGACCTCATCACCCAGGCCGAGACGGTGGAGGCCTTCCGCCCCCTGCGGGAGGACCTCCTGCGGGCCGCCCACGCCTACTACGTGGCCGAACTGGTGGACCGCTTCGCCCCGGAGGAACTGGAGAACCCGGACCTCTTCCACCTCTTCCGGGACACGCTGGAGCGGCTGACCAGGACGCCCAACCTCCCCCTGACCACGCGCTATTTTGAACTGCACCTCCTCCGTGCCGCGGGCTACCAGCCGCAACTGTACCGCTGCGTGCGCTGCGGCACGCTCCTGGAGCCAGTGCAGAACTGGTTCTCGCCCGCGGATGGCGGGGTCTGCTGCCCCCGGTGTGGGGAGGGGCAGCGAGGCCTTGTCCCCCTCAGCCTGCCGGCCTTCAAGGTGCTGCGGTTCCTGCAGAGCCGGCCCTACGAGGTGGTCATCCCCCTGCGGCTCAGCCCCCAGGTCATGGCCGAGGTGGAGGACATCCTGCGGCGGAACCTGGAGTACTACCTGGAGCAGCGGCTGGAGTCGGCGGTCCTCCTGAAGCGGCTCCGGGCCGCCACTTTGGCCGGCCACGGGGCTGGCCCGCCCGGGGAACCGACCCCCACAGCGTAGAAAGGGAGCCCTGAGGGAGAAGGGGATACGCATGCACATCCGAGAGTATCAGGAGTGGCTGCAGGCCTACGACGAGGCGCGGGGGTGGCACCGTGTCTCCCCCAGCCAGACGCTGGTCCACGTCATGGAAGAGGTGGGCGAGGTGGCCCGGCTGGTCCTCACCCTGGAGGGGTACCGGGACGCGCCCGAAGATGACGCCGCGCTCCGCGCCCACCTGCAGGAGGAACTGGCCGACGCCGCCACCTTCCTCTTCAAGATCGCCTACCAGTACGGCCTGGACATGGAAGCCGGCCTCCAGGGGAACATGCGCAAGGCCGAGGAGCGGTACCCCGTGGACCAGGGGCGGGAGGACATGGCCCGCTACCTGGAGCGCCAGCGGGCCAACCTCCGCTGGATGGAAGGTGGGGACCCGAGAACGCCGGAGGGGAGGGGCGGCCCGCCATGAGACCGCAGCACCCCGAAGCCCGCGCCCTGCAGGAGGGGGTCGTGCTGGCCGCCACCCACCGGGATGAAGAGGGCCGCTGGATGCCAGTGGTGGAGCGGAGGCTCCCCCTCCTGGCCGAGCGCTACGCCCACCTGGTGGTCCTGTGCGCGCAGGACACGGTGCCCTCGGCCGTGCGAAAATTGCAGGACGCTGGCGTGCAGGTGGCGGTGGACGGAGGACCGCCCGGCGCCGGGCGGATGGGGCACGTCCGCCGCCAGGCCCTGCGGATGGCCCTGGAGGCTGGTGCGGAGCACATCCACTTCTGCGACCTGGACCGCGCCCTGCACTGGGCCGCTTGGTACCCGGCGGAACTGGACCAGGTGCTCCGCGAGGTGCGGGAGTACGACTTCCTGGTGCTGGGCCGGACGCCCGAAGCCTTCGCCAGCCACCCACCCGACCAGACCCTCACCGAGTCCCTGGCCAACACCGTCTTCAACCTGGCCACGGGGCTGGGCTGGGACATCGCAGCCGCTTCCCGGGGCCTCTCGGCCCGGGCGGCGCGCTACCTCTTGGACCATTCGCAAGAGGCCACCTTCGGCACCGATGCCGAGTGGCCCATGCTCCTGCGGCACGCGGGGACCTTCCGCATAGGGTACCGGGAGTGCGACGGGCTGGGCTTTGAGACGGCGGACGCCTACCCCGACGAGGTGGCCGCGGCCGGGGGCCGGGACGCCTGGCGCCTCCAGCGGAGCCGGGACCCGGCGGCCTGGGTCCGGCGGCTGGAACTGGCCACGGATATCGCCCGGGCCGCAGTGGAGACCCGGCAGCGCCTGGAAGGTGCGCCGTGGCGCGCAAAGCCGGTGGAGGAGCAGGGGAAATGTCCGTAGGGGGGTGGCTTCTCCAAGTGGCCTACAAACTGAACCGCCATCGGTGGGGGGAACTCCCCCTGGCGGTGGCCTGGATTGGCTTCCTCCTCCTGCTGGCGGCGGTGGCCTGGTGGGGCTGGCTGGGGCTGCCGCGCGGAGCGGCAGTCCCCCTGGCAGTTCTCGCCGTGGGGGTGGCCCTCCTCTCCCTCGTCGGCCGCCTGACGGGGTACGTGCGCTTCCGGGGAGCGCCCCTGCCCCCGCCGGCCGCACCGCCGGCGCCCCTGGTCCCCACCGACAAGATCGCCCACCGGGCCAGCGGCTGGTTTGAGGTGGAGGGGAAGCGGCGCTACCTGGTGGACGTGCCAGCCTGGTTCCGCACCTTTGAGACGCGGGAGCACGCGGTGATGGCCTACGTGGCTCCGTCCCGCTTCTTCCCTGGCCGCTGGCCGGAGCACGAAGTGGGGATGTGGTACATCTTCTTCCTCCCCCAGCAGATCCAGCGGGTGGAGGCCGGGCAGGTCCTCTTCGGAGCCCGCCCGCGCCTGGGCCTGCGGGTGGAGGTCCGCAACAAGGACCGCACCGAAACGGTCCTCCTCTCGTTTGACACGGAGGACGACCGGCAGCGTATCTACGCCGACCTCATGCGGGATGCCAACCTGGAGACGCGCAAAGGATGATGCCATGCACCGTGCAGACGACCTCTACCTGGTGACGGGGGGCGCGGGGTTCATCGGATCGCACCTGGTGGAGGCCTTGGTGCGCCAGGGCCGCCGGGTGCGGGTGCTGGACAACTT
>DAOTYM010000400.1:0-4435 GCA_034434775.1 Anaerolineae bacterium
CTCCCGGCGCCAGGGGCCGTGCCCAGCCACATAGGCCCCGTACGCAGTGGCTTCCAGACGGACGAGGGTCTCCACCGCCGCGTCCACATCGTAGAAGTACGGCACGCCGTGCTTCTCCAGCACCTCCTGGGGGAAGAAGGCGTCGGCGCAGAAGAGGGTCCCCTGCCAGGCCAGGCCCACCTGCCCTGGCGCATGTCCGGGCAGGGCGATTACCTCGGCCTGGAAGGGGCCAAAGGCGAGGGGCCCCGGCTCCACTTCCTGGGCCACCGGGCAGGGCGGCGCCAGGAGGAACTTCTGGCGGAGGGCTTCCGGCGGGCTGGCCCCGCCGTACAGGTAGGTGGGCTCCAGGATGGGGTTGCGGACCACGGCGGCCTCCAGCCCCGAAGCGAGGACCGGCACCCCCGTCCGCTGGACGAACTCCCCCGCACCCCCGAAGTGGTCGGCATGGGCGTGGGTGAGGAAGAGGCCCACCGGCTTCGCGCCCAGGTCCCCCAGGGCGCGGAGGGCGCGCCGGGCCGCGTCCCGGTCCATGCCCATGTCTACCGCCAGGGCCTCCCCATCCTGGACCAGGAACCCCACGTTGGAGCCCCCCTCCAGGACGTAGATGCCTTCCTGCACCTGCTCCAAGCGTGCGGCCATCTCCCCTCGTCCCTCCGTCCAGCGCCTGACAAGAGAAACCGCCCTGGGCGGGGCTCAGGGCGGTCCTGGCCTTGGCGGGCCTTGGGCCTCAGCCGCCCAGGTACGCCGCCTTCACCTCGGGGTTATCCCGCAATTCCTTGGCCGTGCCCTCCAGCACGATGCGGCCGGTCTCCAGGACGTAGCCCCGGTGGGCCACAGAGAGGGCCATGTGGGCGTTCTGCTCCACCAGGAGGATGCTCGTCCCCTGCTGGTTGATCTCCTGGATGATGCGGAAGATCTCCTCCACCAGGATGGGGGCCAGGCCCATAGAGGGCTCGTCCAGGAGGAGGAGGGTGGGCTGGGCCATCAGCCCGCGGCCCATGGCCAGCATCTGCTGCTCGCCGCCCGACAGGGTCCCTCCCAACTGGCCCAGGCGCTCCTGGAGGCGGGGGAAGGAGCGGAAGACCCGCTCCATAGAGGCCTTGATCCCTTCCTTATCCTTGCGGGTGAAAGCCCCCATCTCCAGGTTCTCCAGGACCGTGAGGGGGGCGAAGATCTTGCGCCCCTCCGGCACCTGCACGATCCCCCGGCGCACGATGTCGCTGGGGGGGACCACCGTGATGTCCTCGCCTTTGAACAGGATGCGCCCCTGCCGGGGCCGCAGCAGGCCCGAGATGGTGTTGAGGGTGGTGGACTTGCCCGCCCCGTTGGCCCCGATCAGGGTGACGATCTCCCCCTCGTCCACGTGGAAGGAGATGCCCTGCAGGGCGTGGATAGCGCCGTAATAGACGTGAAGGTCTTCCACTTGCAGCAACATGCGTCTCGCCCTCAGCCCTTGTGCTCCAGGGACCGCGCGGGGCTCAGCGCGCTTCCAGCACCACCCCGCGGCCCAGGTAGGCCTCAATCACCCGCGGGTCGTTGCGGATCTCCTCCGGCGTGCCCCGCGCGATCACCTCGCCGAAGTCCATCACGGTGATGGTCTCGCAGATGCCCATCACCACCCGCATCTGGTGCTCAATCAGGAAGATGGTCAGTTTGAACCGGTCGCGGATGAAGTGGATGAGTTCCATCAGGTTGGCCACTTCGGCCGGGTTCATCCCCGCCGCCGGCTCGTCCAGGAGGAGGAGTTTCGGCTCCACCGCCAGGGCCCGGGCGATCTCCAGCCGCCGCTGCTCGCCGTAGGGCAGGCTGGAGGCCAGTTCGTTCTGGCGGTCCTGGAGGTTGAAGACCTCCAGGAAACTCTGGGCCAGTTCCGTCAGTTCCCGCTCCCGACGGTAGTAGTGGGGCGTCCGCAGCACGGCGTCCATCAGGGTGTAGCCGGCGTGCTGGTGGTAGGCGATGCGCACGTTGTCCAGCACCGTCAGGTTGGGGAAGAGGCGGATGTTCTGGAAGGTGCGGCCGATGCCGCGCTGGGTGATCTCGTGCGGCTCCAGCCCCACCAGGTTCTCCCCCTGGAAGAGGATCTCCCCCTCCGTGGGCGGGTAGATGCCGGTGATCATGTTGAAGATGGTGGTCTTGCCCGCGCCGTTGGGCCCGATGAGGCCCACCAGCGCGCCCTCGGGGATTTCTATATCAAAGTTGTACACGGCGCGCAGGCCGCCGAAGTACTTGGTCAGCCCGCGGATTTCCAGGATCGGCTTCATGATCCCCGCGCCTCCTGCACCTGCGCCTTGGCCTTCTCCTCCACCACCTCTGGCTTGAGCCACCACTTCCGCTCCCGCAGGAAGCCCCACTCCCGCTTGCCCAGCAGGCCATCCGGCCTCAGGAGCATGATGACCAGAAGGGCCACCGGGTAGATGACCAGCCGCCAGGCCTCCGTGCCCGTGGGCAGGAGGACGCGCAGCCCTTCCAGGGTGGCTGCCCAGAAGATGGTGCCGGCCAGGGTCCCGGTCATGCTCCCCAGGCCGCCGAAGACGATGATGATCAGGGGGTCAAAGGACTTGATGAAGTGGAACATGTTGGGGGCCAGGAAAGCCTGGTAGTGGGCGAGGAGCCCGCCCGCCAGCCCGGCGAAGAGGCTCCCCAGGACGAAGGAGAGGGTCTTGTAGCGGGTCGTGTCAATGCCCATCACCTTCGCCGCGATCTCGCTTTCCCGCACCGAGAGGATGGCGCGGCCCTCGCTGGAGTAGATGAGGTTGCGCATCGCCACCAGGGTCAGGACCAGGAACGCGTAGACCCAGGGCCAGGTGGTGAGGCGGGGGATGCCCACCATGCCGCGGGCCCCCTTCATCTCTGGGAAGATGGCGTCGGCGTTGTCAAAGAGGACCTTCACGATCATGCCGAAGCCCAGGGTGGCGATGCCGAAGTAGTCGCCGCCCAGTTTGAGCACCGGCAGGCCGAAGAGGAAACTGATGATGGCCGCCAGCACACCCCCCTCAAGCACGGAGAGGAAAAAGATGACCTGCATGGCCAGGCCCTCCGGCCAGAGGCGCAGGAACGCCCCGATGGGGCCGCTCAGGGCCGTGGATGCCCCTATGCCAACCGCTGCGCCGGCCACCAGCATCACCAGGTACAGGGACAACACCTGCCACTCAGGCAGGCGCAGGCCCCGGGTCCAGCGGGGCACCAACAGGAAAAGGCCCAGGGCCACCGCCTCCCCCACCAGGAGGACGATGAGGGCCGACGGGTCGCTGTTCTGGTACCAGCGGTAGGTCACGTCGGCGGAAGCGTAGGCACCGATGGCGTAGAACCCCCACTGGCCCAGGGAGAACTGCCCGTTGAACCCGTAGATGAGGTTCAGGCCCAGGGCCACCATGGCCAGGATGCACACGTACTTGATGACATCCTGGATGTAGGTGGTGAAGATGGCGCTGATGACCGGCACCTCCGCGTCCCCCAGCCAGAAGAGGACCTGGAAGACCAAGTAGACCAGGAAGGCGCCCACCCAGAAGCGCCAGGATTGACCGAGAAACCTTCCTCGCACCATGTGCTTGCAACCCCCGCCTTGCCTCAGACCTTCTCAATCTCGGGCTCGCCGAAGATCCCCTGAGGCCGGATGAGGAGGACCACGATGAGGACGCTGAAGGCGATGGCGTCGCGCATGGGGCTGGAGATGGCGTGCGCCGCCAGCACCTCCACAAAGCCGATGATGAGGGCCCCCACCACTGCGCCGGGCACGCTGCCAATACCTCCCACCACAGCGGAGACGAAGGCTTTCAACCCAGGCATGATCCCCAGGAACGGCCCCACCTGGGGGAAGACGTTCACGTACAGAACGCCCCCCACGCCGGCCAGGGAAGCGGCCATGAGGAAGGTGAACGAGATCACCATGTCCACGTCAATGCCCATCAGCCGGGCCGTGGGCTTGTCGTAGGAACTGGCGCGCATGGCCTTGCCGATCTTCGTCCTCCGGACCACCACGTAGAGGATGGCCAGGAAGATGAGGGACAAGACCACCACCACCATGCGCAACATGTTGATCCGCACGCCCCCCACCATCCAGTTCTGGGCCTCCATCTGGATGACCTCGGGCGGCCGAGGCTGGTAGACCCGGAAGTTGGCGGTGTAGACGAAATCCAGAGCCGCGAAATATTCCAGGAAAAAGGACATGCCGATGGCGGTGATGAGGGCGGAGATGCGGGGCGCGTTGCGCAGCGGCTTGTAGGCCACGCGCTCCATGACCACGGCCAGGAGGGCGCACGACACGGCCGAGAGGAGGATGGCCGGGATCAGGCGGAAGTGGAAGCGGGCCACGGCCCAGAAACTGATGTAGGCCCCCACCATGAAGACGTCGCCGTGGGCGAAGTTGATGAGTTTGACGATGCCGTAGACCAGCGTGTACCCCAGGGCGATGAGGGCGTAGACGAACCCCAGTTGC
>DAOTYM010000401.1:0-2183 GCA_034434775.1 Anaerolineae bacterium
TTGACACGCGGACGGGGGCCGTGGGCCTGGGCCACGCGGGGTGGAAGGGGACGATAGAGGGGATCGCCGCGGCCATGGTGGAGGCCATGCGCGAGGCGTTCGGCAGCCGGCCCGAAGAGATGGTCGGGGCCATTGGGCCGGCCATCGGCCCCTGTTGCTACGAGGTCGGCCCGGACGTGGAGGCCTTGGTGCGCCAGGGGCTCTCCCCCATGGCGGGGGAGGTGCTCCAAAGCCGCAACGGCCGCGTGCATTTTGACCTGTGGGAGGCCAACCGCCGGCAGTGGCTCGCCGCTGGGGTGGGCCAGGTGGAGGTGAGCGGGGTGTGCACGGCCTGTCGGCGGGACCTCTTCTTTTCCCACCGGGGCGACGGTGGGCGGACCGGGCGGTTCGGCGTGGCGATCCGGACGCCCGGGCCGGCCCCCCTGTGAAGACGGAGAGGCTTGCACCGCAGATCATGGATGCCGAGACGCTGGAACGCAACCTGCGCCAGGTTCGGGAGCGCATCGCCCGCGCCGCGGAACGGGCGGGGCGGGACCCGGCCGAGGTCACCCTCGTGGCCGTGACCAAGACGGTGCCGGTGGAGGTCATCCGGCTGGCCTACGACCTGGGGCTGCGGGACTTCGGCGAAAACCGCGTGGAGGAGGCCCTGCCCAAGGCCCGGGAACTGCCCTCCGACATCCGGTGGCACTGCATCGGGCATGTGCAGCGCCGCAAGGCCCGCTTGGCCGTGGAACTCTCCCACTTGCTCCATTCGGTGGACTCGGTGCGCCTCGCCGAGCGCCTGCAGCGCTTCTGCGAGGACCTGGATCGGGACCTCCCCATCCTGCTGGAGGTCAACATCTCGGGGGAAGAGACGAAGTACGGCTTCCGGCCGGAGGAGGTGGCGGGGGCCATCCCGGAGATCGCTGCTTGCGGCCGGCTCCACATCCAGGGGCTGATGACCATCGCTCCTCTGGTGGCGGACCCTGAGGAGGCCCGGCCGTGCTTCCGGGCCCTGCGGGAGATGCGGGACGCGCTGGCTGCCCAGTACCCGGACCTGGGCTGGCAGCACCTTTCCATGGGCATGACGGGCGATTTTGAGGTGGCAGTGGAGGAGGGGGCAACCCTGGTGCGCATCGGACAAGCCCTCTTCGGGCCGAGGCCAGGGTGAGGGCGCGCAGGGGAGGTGAGGCGATGGTGACCTTGATCCGCGTGGTCTCGTTCCTCTTTGACCTGTGGAGTTTCGCCATTCTGGCGCGGGTGCTCCTTTCTTGGATGAACCTGAGCCCCTACCACCCGGTGGTCCGGGCCTTGGATAAGGTCACGGAGCCCATCCTCGCCCCCCTGCGACGGGTTGTGCCGCCCATCGGGATGGTGGACATCACGCCCATCGTGGCCCTGCTGCTCATCCAACTGGTGGCGCGGGTGGTGATCTCAGTGCTGGCAGGCCTGGGGTGAGGCGCTGTGGCCTGGTCGGTGGAGGAACGGGAGGGCGGCGTGCGCTTCCGGGTGCGGGTGGTCCCCCGGGCGAGCAGAGACGAGGTGGCGGGCGTGCAGGGGGAGGCCCTCCGGGTGCGCCTGACCGCGCCGCCGGTGGAAGGGGCGGCGAACCGGGCCCTGGTGGAGTTCCTGGCCCGGCGGCTGGGGGTGCGGAGAAACCAGGTGCGCATCCTCTCGGGCGAGGCCTCGCGGGACAAGGTCGTGGCGGTGGAAGGTGTGAGGCCCGAGGAGGTGCGGACGCGCCTCCTCGGGCGTTCGGAAAGGCCTGCTGAGTGAGGACACGCCGCTGGGGCGGGGCCGCCGGCGCGTCTGCCTGGGCCGCCCCCGTTGCCCCGTTTCGTCGATGGTTTGGCGCAGCGCAACGGGACCCGGGAGGAGGGCGAGGTTCACCTCGCCCTCCGAGGGTGGCTCGTGCGAGCAAGCCCCCCTCAAAGGGGTGCTTGACTTGACAGGATACACTTTATACATTATACTGAGAGCGCAGGCTTGGGGCGCAGCCAGCGAGTGCGAGGAGGCATGGCGGATGAGGAGACCTCTGCCACAGGTGGGGCGTGGAAGGGTCCTGGTGGACTGGGTGACGGAAAGCCTCCGGGAGGCCATCCTGCAGGGGTACTTTGAGCCAGGCGAGAGGTTGGACCAGGACAGCATCGCCGAGGACCTGGAGGTCAGCCGGACGCCCGTGCGGGAAGCCATCCGAGTCCTGG
>DAOTYM010000402.1:0-3521 GCA_034434775.1 Anaerolineae bacterium
GTCGTAGAGGAGGTTGGTCAGCCAGTGGGTGGAGCCGTACCAGGTCACCGGGGCGTCCATGGTGCGGATGGGGCCAGTGTGGGCGAAGACGAACTCCGTCGGTTTCTTCGGCGTGGGGGTCACGACCTTCTCCACCACCACGGTCTGGACCACCGGCTTTTCCACAACCTTCTCTTTTTCCACCACCACCGTCTGGACGACGGGCTTCTCCACGACCTTCTCCTTCTCCACCACGATGGGGGTGGGCGCAGGGCCACAGGCGGAGAGGAGCATGGCCGCGGTGACCAGGAAAGCGACCAACCCGAACCACTTCGTGCTTCTCATGTTTCAGCCCTCCTGAGCATGTGCGAATGGAACTTCCTACTGCCGTCTTTTCTGGGCCGGACACGCCCCGCGAAATCCCGGTCCAAGCATCACCTCCTTTCCCTCAGCCTCCCTCACCACGCTGTGCAGGTTTCTATGCAGGCTTACCAGATAGGTCCGATCCGTCAGGCTGACGCTTGAGCCACGTGAGTGCTGAGCAAGCAGCGTAGATCTGTTCAACCCGTTCCCTCGGCCAATCCTCGTCCCACCCCAGGCCCAGGTCTGCATCTACCAGGACGACCGTCACTGGGGTGTAGGTAGGGCATCTCTCCAGAACCACGGTGACGTGGCAGGCTCGCTCTGGCGATCGGCAGTCCGTGCACCGGCCCTCCACCGCGCAAGGAGTCTTCCGCCCCTTGATCCGGCAAAGCGCTGGAGCAATCACGTTCTTAATCCGATGGAAGGCCTCCTCAAGGTCCCGAACGATCTTGTTCTTGCCCACCACGATCACCACTTGCTGGGGCCCGAAGATCATGCCTCCGACCCTGTTGCCGCCTGCATCGGTGCTCACCAGCATACCGTCTCGGGTCACAGCGTTTGCGCCTGTGATGAAGTACTCGCAGTTCACCGCCTGTTTGTGCATGTGCCACCGCTGGGTTTCGGAGATCTCCCCAGCCGTGGACCGGAGGGAGACCTCTCTGCCAAAGGGGTTGACCACCAACCTCCCTCCTGCTTCCAGTTCCTCAAGCACCCCCAGCTGTCGCACGGAGACCGAGTCGCCCACGCCCACCGTGGCCCCCACAGGGATGAGGGACAACACGGCCTCGCGGGCCACCCCCACATCCGCGGCGTAGAGGGCTCCGAAACCGTTCCGCCTCAACGAAGCGAGTGTCTCAGCGAGCAGGTCTTCCACGTCTCAGCCGTTCCTCCTTAGGGGAAGGAATCCCTTGCATCTCAGAGCCCCCTACGTCCACCGGGCTCCATAGGCCGCCAGTTTGTCCTCGTCCAGGGCCACGCCAAGGCCTGGGCCTTCCGGGGGCTCTGCCACCTGCCCCACCGGGACGAAGGGTTCGGCGAGAAGCGTATCCTGCATGTCTGAAAAGCCGGCCGGCCATCGGACGTTGGGCGTAGACGCTGCAAAGTGGGCGGCTGCCGCGGCCAGGATGTCAAAATAGGGGGCCACGGAGAGCTCCAATCCCGCGGCCTCGGCCACAGCCGCCATGCGCTTGGCCTGCAACAACCCCCCGTATTTGTGCAACTTGAGGTGCAGCACGTGCGCTGCCCTCTCCCTGGCGATCTCGTACACGCTGCGAGGGCTGGTCACCAGTTCGTCCGCCTGCAGGGGCGTCTTCAACCGGGCCGCCAGTGCGGCCATCTCGTCCAGGTACCGCACTGGTTGTTCAAAGAGCGCCACACCGCCCATGCGCTCCATCTGGCTCAGGGCCTGGACCGCCTCCCCGAGGGTGTAACCGGTGTTCCCATCCAACTGGAACCGCACCCCGTCGCCCACACGGCTTCGCAGGTCGCGGTACCAGGCCACGTCTTCTTCCGGGCCGAAGCCGATCTTGGTCTTGAACCAGGTCCAGCCCTGAGCGGCCAACTCTGCGACCCGTTCCGCTGTTTCCTCAGCTGCCTCCCGCTCCACGAAGGCGTGCAGGGGGGCTCCGGCCCGGCACTTCCCACCGAGGAGTTGGTACACCGGCACCCCCAGAGCCTTGCCCTTGACATCCCACAGGGCATACTCCACAGCGGTGATGGCGTACCGCGCCCCGCGCAGGGCCCGATCCATCCGCAGGAACAGGCGCTCAATGTCGCAAGGGTCCTCGCCCAGCACGGCCGGGGCGAGGTACTTGTCCACCGCTGCCTTGATCGCCTCTGCCGTCTCGCCGTACCAGGGGGCGGGGGCCACGGTCTGCCCCACCCCCGCGATCCCCTCGTCGGTGTAGACCTGGACCACCACCGTCACCGTGTCCGGCGACTCCCCGTAGGAAGTCCGGAGGGCGCGGCGGCGCGGGATGGCCGCAATGGTGGAGCAGACCCGGACGATCCTCACCGCTTCTTCCCCCTGACCGTCAGGCGCACCAGTTCTCCCACATCTGGGACCTCTTCCAGCCTGGAGGTCAGTTCCAGGATGCGGTCCACCTGGGCCGGGGGAAGGAGGTCCCCCACCAGGCGGCGGAACTTGGCCTCAAATTCCGCATCGGTCAGCATGTTCTCTGGCTCGCCCTTGGCGTAGTCCACCCGGCCGACGTATTCCCTGCCGTCCTTCGTGCGCACCCGGACCACACAGCCATTCTTCTCCGGGTAGGCGGCCTCAATTTCCTCGTCCAAGTAGACCTTGACCAAGTGCCGCAGGCGGCGGATCTCCGGTTCGTCGTAGGCTTCAATGTCTTCCCGGTACCAACTCCCGCGGGTGAGCGCGACCGACACCGCCACCGGCAGGCTGAACCCGGCCTGTCCCTCGTTCTCAGGATGGTAGTTCACCCGGAAGTCGGGCGTCATCGCGCTCCTGTACGTCCCCACTTCAATGGCGACGATATCTTCTGGGGCCGGCCTGCCCCCCTTGAGGAGTTCCAAGGCGGCATCCACACAGGCGTGGACGTGCCGGCACCCGGCATGGGGCTTGAAGCCCGTCTCGGCCAGGGCGAAGCGCTTGCCCAACGGTTCCAGGTAGGCTGGGTCGTAGCCGTCGCCGAAGGCATGGTAGTAGCCGTACGGTCCGTCCAGCGCGCCGGGAGGCCCCTGGAAGCCGAACGCGGCCAGTTGGGCCGCGTAGATGCCGTTGCGCGCCCCGTACCCTGCCAGGAGGTCCTTGGTGTCGCAGAGACCGGCATCCCACACGTACTGCTCCGTGCCGCAGGCCATGTCCATGGCCAGGGCCAGCGCGTGGGCCAGCCTTTCCGCGTCCAGGCCCATGGCCACGCCTGCCGTGATCGCGCTGGCCAAGGTCCCTGCCTGGCCTTTGTGGTCCAAACCCCGTTCTCGCTGGGCGACCCGCACAGCCGGCTCAATCACGGCGAAGACGTCGTACCCTGCGGCCAGGGCCACGATGGCGCGGCGCCCATCCAGGTGGAGTTTCTCCCCCAAAGCCAGGACCACGGGCACCAGTTCCGCCGCCACATGGCCGCAGACGCGGTGCGAGTCGTCCATGCCCAGGTGCTTAAGCACCTGGGCATGGACGACTCGCACCGCGTCTGCGGCCATGTGGCGGCGGAACT
>DAOTYM010000403.1:0-7469 GCA_034434775.1 Anaerolineae bacterium
GCAGGCTTCCCTCGCCCTGCAACTGGACCCCCAGGCCGAGGCCACCGTCTTCTTCATGGACATCCGCACCTTCGGCAAAGAGTTTGACCGCTACTTCGCGCGGGCGGAGGCCCGGGCGCGCCTGCACTTCCGGCGGTGCATGCTCTCCACCGTGAAGGAGGCCCCCAGCGGCGACCTGACCCTCTTCTACACGGACGAGGGGGGCCGCCACCGGGCCGAGGCCTTTGACCTCCTGGTGCTGGCGGTGGGGTTCGGCCCGCCCGAGGAGGCCAGCGAACTGGCCCAAGCCCTGGGCATGGACCTGACGCCCCTGGGCTTCCCGGCCACGCAGCCCTTCGCCCCCCTGGCAGCGAGCCGGCCGGGCATCGTCCTCAGCGGGGCTTTCCGCGAGCCCAAGGACATCCCCGAAACGGTGGTGGAAGCAGCCGCGGCCGCGGGGATGGCCGTCCGCTGGCTGGGGCGACCGGAGCCCGCGCCGGAGCCCGCGGAGGTGGAACCCCGCCCGTGGGACGAGGAGCCGCCCCGTGTGGGCGTCTTCCTCTGCGATTGCCCCGACCTTCAGGAGGCCTTGCCCCTGGATCGCCTGGCGGAGGCCGCCCAGGGGCTGCGGGACGTGGCCTGGGTGGAGAAGGTCCCCGCGCTGTGCCAGGACGGGGCCTGGGACCGCCTGGTCCAGGCTGTGGAGCAGCGGAAGTTGAACCGCGTGGTGGTGGGCGGCTGCTCGCCCCGGGAAGTCGCCGACGATCTGGCCGGAATGGCGCGCCGGACCCGCCTGGCGCTGGCCTGCACGGAGGCGGTGAACCTGCGGGAGCAGGTGGCCTGGCTCCACCCTGGGGATGGAGAAGGCGCGCTGGCCCACGCGCTGGAGGCCCTGCGCATGGCCGTGGGCCGCCTCCGGCGCGTGCCAGACCTGCGCCGCACGACCCAGCCCACCGCCGCGCGGGGCGACCTGGCCGCGCCCACCGCGGCGGTGCTCGTGGTGGGCGGTGGCCTGGCAGGGATGACCGCAGCCCTGGCGTTGGCAGAGTGGGGCATCCCCGTGCACCTGGTGGAGCAGGAACCGGTCCTCGGGGGGCTCCTGCGGCGCATCCGCCGCACGCCCGACGGCCGCGAGGTCCGGCCCTTCCTGGAGGACCTGGTGCGGAGGGTGGAGGCGGCGGAAGGCCTTACGCTGCACCTGGGGACGCGCCTCGTGCGCACCGAGGGCGAACCCGGCCGCTACCGCAGCCTGCTCCGCGGGCCAGGCGGCGAAGAGGCATGGGTGGACCACGGCGCGGCCATCGTGGCCACGGGCGGCCGCGAGGGAGAGACCTCCCGCTACCTGCGGGGCCGGCACCCCCGCGTCCTCACCCAGTTGGAACTGGAAGAGCGCCTGGCCGAGGGAACCTTAGAGCGGCCGGGGCTGGTGGCCATGGTCCAGTGCGCGGGCCAGCGGGGCCAGGAGCGGGCCTACTGCAGCCGCTTCTGCTGCACCGAGGCGGTGAAGAACGCCCTGGCCCTCAAGGAACGGTTCCCGGAAGCCCAGGTGGCCATCTTCTACCAGGAGATGCGCACCTACGGCTTCCACGAACTCCTCTACCGCCAGGCGCGGGAGCAGGGCGTGCTCTTCGTGCGCTACGAACCGGGCGATCCGCCAGAGGTCCGCGAGGGGGAGGACGGCCGGCTCCAGGTGACCGCCCGGGACCCGGTCCTGGGGGAGGTCTTGCGCCTGGAGGCCGACTGGGTGGTCCTCAGCACGGGCGCAGCCCCTGGCGACCACGCACCCCTGGCCGAGGCCCTGGGGGTATCCTTGGACGGCAACGGCTTCTTCCAAGAGGTGCATCCCAAAATGCGCCCGGTGGACCTGGCGCGCCCGGGCATCTACGTCTGCGGGCTGGCCCAGGGGCCCCGCCTCATGGACGAGGTGATGGTCCAGGCGTGGGGGGCAGCGGCGCGGGCCGCGGCCTTCCTGCGGCGGGTGCCGAAGGTGCCGGCCACGCGGGTGGTGGTCAACGAGAAACTGTGCAGCGGCTGCGAACTGTGCGTGCGGGCCTGCCCCTACGACGCGCGCCGCGTGGATCTGGAGACCCGGCGCGCCTATGTGGTACAATCCCTGTGCCAGGGGTGCGGCGTGTGCGCCGTCGTGTGCCCCAACAAGGCCACCCAGCAGGTGGGGTACGAGCACGCGGCCGTCCTGGCAGCCATTGACGGGGCCCTGTAAGGGGAAAGACGCACCCTAAATCAGAAAGGAGAAGGAGCCATGTTGGTCGGAGAACGGATGACGCGGCACCCCATCACCGTCCACGAGGACGAGCGGGTGGAGGAAGCCCTGCAGTTGATGCGGAAGGAAAAGGTCCGCCGGCTGCCGGTGCTGGACAAGAAGGGGAAACTGGTGGGCATCGTCTCGGAGAAGGACCTCCTCTACGCGTCCCCCTCGCCGGCGACGACGCTGAGCATCTACGAGGTGCACTACCTCCTCTCCAAACTGACGGTGAAGGAGGTCATGACGCGGGAGGTCATCACCGTCACCGAGTTCACCCCCATTGAGGAAGCGGCCCGCATCATGGTGGACAACAAGATCGGCGGCCTGCCGGTCATGCGGGGCGATACCTTGGTGGGCATCATCACCGAGACGGACCTCTTCAAGATCTTCCTGGAACTCCTGGGGGCCAGGGAGCGGGGCGTGCGGCTGACGGTTCTCGTGCCGGAGCAGCCGGGGGTGCTGGCCCAACTGGCCCACGCCATCGCCGAGGCCGGTGGGAACATCGTCGCCCTGGGGACCTTCCTCGGGGAGGACCCCACCAACCGCCTCATCGCCTGCAAGGTCGCGGGGATAACGAAAGAAGCCCTGTTGGAGGCAGTCCGGCCAGTGATCCTGGAGGTCCTGGACGTCCGGGAAACGTAACACAACCGCCGCAAGTCCCGCCGGGGAGGGCAACGGAAGTCGCCCCCGGGCGGCGCGAAGGAGCGCTGGATGGCTGAACCCTTTGAACCGAAGATCGTCGCCTTCCTGTGCAACTGGTGCACCTACACCGGTGCAGACCTGGCAGGGACCTCGCGCCTTCAGTACCCGCCCAACATCCGCGTCATCCGCCTGATGTGCAGCGGCGCGCTGGACCCCATCTACGTGGTCAAGGCCCTGCTGGAGGGGGCCGATGGCGTCCTCATCGGCGGCTGTCACCCTGGTGACTGCCACTACCAGAGCGGGAACTACAAGGCGCGCCGCCGGGTGGCCATCCTCAAGGCCATCCTGGAGGAGATGGGCCTGGACCCCGACCGGGTCTGGCTGCGCTGGATCAGCGCCAGCGAAGGCAAACTCTTCGCCGACACGGTGACGGAGATGGTGGAAGCGCTGCGGGCCAAGGGTCCCAACCCTGCACGCGAGGCCTGGGGGGTCTGAGGTATGGCGGCCACAGGATGGCTTACAACGACGGATGGCGATCTCACCAGCGCGCTGGTGCAGGCGCTGCGGGCACTCCTGGAGGCGGGCCTGGTGGACGCGCTCCTGGTCCCCCAGGCCACGCCTGCCGGCGACAACGTGGTCCCCACCCTGGTGGCCCGCCCCGACCGCCTGGAGCGCGTCGCCCCCCTCGCCCCGGCCTTCCCAGTGAACGGGGCAACGGTGGCGGCACGCCTGACCAAGATGCTTCCGGAAGGGCGCGTGGGCGTCTTCCTGCGCCCCTGCGAGATCCGCGGCCTGGTGGAACTGGCCAAACTGAAGCAGGTCCAGATGGAGCGCCTCTTCGTCATCGGGACCGACTGCCTAGGGGCCTACCCGGTGACGACCTACGCGGCCCTGGCGGCCCAGGGCGACCCGATGGCCCCCCTGCTTCAGGCGGCTGCCGAGGCGCGGATGGCCCCGGCCCCAGGCACGGCCTTCCGCGAGGCCTGCCGGATCTGCGAGCAGCCGGTTCCAGGGCGCTACGCCCTGGAGGGAACCCGCACGCCCTACCAGCCGGACCTGGCCTTCGGGCTCTTCGGCGCGCCGCTGCCGGACAGGGTGCTGGTAGAGGCGCGGGAGGCGAGGGTGTTGGAGGTGCTGGGGGCGGAGCCGGGCGGGCCGCCCCCGGAGCGGGAGGCCGCCATCGCGCGGCTGGTCCAGGAGCGCACCGCTGCCCGAGACGCGGCCTTCGCCGCCCTGCGGGCGCGTCTGGACGGACTGGAGGGGCTGCTTGAGGTCTTTTCCACCTGCATCCGGTGCCACAACTGCATGGTGAACTGTCCCATCTGCTACTGCCCAGAGTGCATCTTCCGCACAGCGACCTTTGACCACCTCTCCACCCAGTACCTGGACTGGGCGCGGCGGAAGGGGGCCATCCGCATGCCGACGGACACCCTCCTCTTCCACCTGACGCGCCTCAACCACATGGCGACGTCGTGCGTCGGGTGCGGCATGTGCACGGAGGCCTGCCCCTCCGGCATCGCCGTGGGCACGGTCTTCCGGGCGGTGGGGCAGCGGGTGCAGGCGCTGTTTGCCTACCTCCCAGGGCGGAGCCTGGAGGAAGAGGTCCCCCTGGCGACGTTCCGGGAGGACGAACTGACGGCCCTGGGCGAGGGGTATCTTGGCTGAGGGCCGATGGCAGATGGCTCATGGCGGAGGGCCGATGGCGGATGGCTTATGGCGGATGGCCGATGGCGAATAGCCGGTGGCTGACCGCTGATGGCCGACGGCTTGTGGAGAGGGTAGCATGGAAGAAGCGGTGAAGATGGTTTCGGTCTACATCATGGGCAAGCGGTACGAGGTCCCTTCCACGCTCACCATCATGGGGGCGCTGGAGTACGCGGGGTACAAACTGATCCGGGGGTGCGGCTGCCGGGCGGGGTTCTGCGGGGCCTGTGCCACCGTGTACCGCCTTGAGGGGGACTACCGGCTGCACATCGGCTTGGCCTGCGGAACCCTGGTGCAGGACGGGATGTACCTGACGCAGATCCCCTTCTACCCCGGCGAGCGCGCCCAGTACAAACTGCACGAACTCACCCCGACCTTTGAGACCCTGGTCCAACTCTACCCGGTGCTCCTGCGCTGCCTGGGCTGCGGCACCTGCACCAAAGCCTGCCCCCAGGAACTGCAGGTCAAGGACTACATGGCCGCGGCCATGCGGGGCGACATCGCGCGGGTGGCGGACCTGTCGTTTGACTGCATCATGTGCGGCCTGTGCGTGTCCCGCTGCCCGGCGGAGGAGGTCCAGCCGAACATCGCCATCCTCTGCCGCCGCCTCTACGGGAAGTACCTGGCTCCCAAGGCGGAACACCTGGCCCGGCGCATCTCCGAGATCGCCGAGGGGAAGTTTGACGCAGGCATCCGGGAGATCAAGGCGGCGAGCATAGAGGAACTGCGCAAGCGGTACAACGAGCGGGATATTGAGCCCGACTGAGGCGGGACCGGGGGCAAGCCCCGCGCTGCGGGAGCGATCAGGAGGACGGACCATGTTAGGGTATCCACCGGAGATGCAAGAATCCATCAGGCGGGTGGAGGCGACGCGGCCGGCGCGCCTTCAGGAGACCTTCCCCTTCATGTCGCCGGCGGAAAAACAGGAGATCCTGCGGAAGTTCCACCCGGACTACATCCCCGAGGGGATGCGGGAACTGCGGGTCGGGCCGAACAAGGGGGACCGCACCCCCCACGAACTGGCCGACGTCCTGGAGGGGAGGCCCCACCTGCGGCCCGACAGCCTGGACCTGGAGCAGATAGATTACGACACCGACGTCCTCATCATTGGCGGGGGCGGGGCCGGCTCTGCAGCGGCCCTCCTGGCGCGGGAGCACGGCGCCAAGGTCATCATCGCCACCAAGTTGCGCCACGGCGACGCCAACACCATGATGGCCCAGGGCGGCATCCAGGCGGCGGACAAAGAGAACGACTCGCCCATCATCCACTACCTGGATGTCATGGGCGGGGGGCACTTCACCAACGACCCGGACCTGGTGGAGGCGCTGGTCATGGATGCGCCCATGGTCATCCAGTGGCTGGAGTCGCTGGGGTGCATGTTTGACAAGGAGCCGGACGGCACCATGGTGACCCGGCACGGGGGCGGCACGTCCCGCAAGCGGATGCACTCGGCGCGGGACTACTCCGGCGCGGAGATCATGCGCACCCTGCGGGACGAGGTCCGCTCCTACCCCGAGGACATCACCGTCCTGGAGTTTGCACCGGCCATTGAACTCCTGACGGACGACAAGGGGCAGGTCGCCGGGGCAGTGCTCCTGAACCTGGAGACGGGAGCCCACCTGGTGGTGCGGGCCAAGTGCACCATCATCGCCACGGGGGGGAGCGGCCGGCTCCACTACCAGGGGTACGCTACCACCAACCACTACGGCGCGACGGCCGACGGGCTGGTCCTGGCCTACCGCGTGGGGGCGAGGCTCTCGTTCATTGATACGATGCAGTACCACCCCACGGGGGTGGCCTTCCCCCACCAGATCGTGGGCCTCCTGGTGACGGAGAAGGTGCGGGGCCTGGGGGCGCAGTTGTGCAACATTGACGGCGTCCAGTTCGTCAACCCCCGGGAGACGCGGGATGTGGAGTCCTCAGCCATCATCCGCGAGTGCCGGGAGCGGGGGAAGGGCATCCCCACGCCCTGGGGCTTCCAAGGGGTGTGGCTGGACTCGCCCATGATTGACATCATCAACGGCCCGGGCACCATCCAGCGGGAACTGCCGGCCATGGTGCGGCAGTTCAAGCGCTTCGGCATAGACATCATCCACCAGCCCATGCTGGTCTACCCCACGCTGCACTACCAGAACGGCGGCGTGGCCATCAAGCCGGACGGGAGCACGGAGGTGCCCAACCTCTTCGTGGCAGGGGAGGCGGCGGGGGGCATCCACGGGCGCAACCGGCTGATGGGGAACTCGCTCCTGGACGTGACGGTCTTCGGGCGGCGCGCTGGGCGGGCTGCGGCGGAGCGGGCCAAGTCGGTGAAACTGGGGAAGTTGACCCTGAACCACCTCTACGAGTGGGAGCGCCAGTTGAAGGAGGCTGGCCTGGAGCCGCAGACCGTCTCCCCCATCCTCCTGCCGGACTACGTGCGCCGGACGCGGTAGGGGGTGCAGCGTAGGCTGCCCCATCGGCATCAAGGTGGGGCGGTACACCGGAAGGCCTATCCTGCACTTCCTGGAGGGGGCCGTCAACGAAAGGCCAACGAATAAACGAATGGACCCGGCGCGCGGGCGCAGGCCATTCGTTTATTCGCTCCCCGATTCGTTGCGGCGTCGGCAAGGAGGGGCGATTCGTGAATCGCCCCTACCCAGACGGAGGTAGGTCAAGGGCTGTAGGCCTCAGGGGCGGTTTCAAGCGCTGAGAGGCGGCATGCCAGGGAGGCACGCCCTACCTCATAGAAGGCAACCCCCTGCGCTGCGGATGGGGGAAGCCCTCCAATAGCAGCGGGCCAACCCTGGAGGGCCAGGGTTGGCCCGTCCATCTCAGGACCCGAAACGCCAACGGGGGCTACGGCTCAATGTGGGTGCCGGTCTCCCCCAGGAGGGCGCGCTCA
>DAOTYM010000404.1:0-5066 GCA_034434775.1 Anaerolineae bacterium
CGTCCGCATGGTCGTGGCGTGGGCGGGGTGGCAGGTGGAGGTCCGCCTGGAGCCCCCTGCGAGCCTGTGGGCCTTCCCCCTGGAGACGGTGAGCAACTCCGAGGCCGGCTTTGAGCGGGTGTACCAGGGCTCCTGCGCGATGCCCACCTGGCCCCTCCACCTGGAGCCCGGCGCGGCCTGGGAGGGACGTTTGCGCGTCCGCCTCCTGCCGTGGGCGGAGTAGCCTCCCTGGCGCCCCGTCCTGCTTCCCGGAGGGCGCGTGGGGAAGGAGGCGTCAGGGGTTCCCTTCCACGCCCGTGATCTCAAAGTAGGGGAAGGTCTCCACCTGGGTGTGCCCCGGGCAGCCGATCTCCCCACTGAAGACCCGGATGTAGCCGGTGAAGGTCCGCAGGTTGTCGGGGTCGTACATGCGGAAGTCCAGGGGCGGCTTCCAACGGACCTCGGCGGGGATCCGGCCGCCCTCTGCATCCACGAAGGCGGTCCTGCGGTCCAGGCCCACGTAGCCGGGGCACAGGGGCACGGTGGCCACCATCGTGCCGTGGCCTTGCAGGCGCACGGGGCGGTCCCGGAACGCCTCGGGGTTGCGCGTGACCTCGGCCACGGAGACCAGGGGCACGCCTGGCGTGGGGGTGGGTGTGGGCGGCGCGCCTGGCGCGGCGCACCCAGCCAGGAGGGAGATGAGGGCCAGAACCGCGAGGAACGAACACAACCGGGCAGCACGATCCCTTCGCCACTTCCCTGCCATCGTCCAGGTCCTCCGGATGCTCATCCATCACCTATAGCCGTCTCGCTGGGAGGCGACCTCCCGCCAGATCGTGTTCCTGTTGCGCCAAGGGGGTCAAGGGATTGGCGGCCGCCTCGCGCCATCCCCGGGGAGTTCGCCCTCCCCGCTCCCCCCAAAGTATACCACAAACCTCTCAAGGGGTGAGGTGCGCAGGGCAAGGCGCGCCTCGCCCCTATGGGCCGCCCCCTGCGGAGACGGCGTCGGCGCAGGCCGACGCCTTGCTTGAGCCCCGATTTGAATCGGTGGCCGAAAATGGCAGGGGCAATTCGTGAATTGCCCCTACAAACCTCACCTACCCCCCAGCCCCCTCCCTCTCCATCCGCGGATGGAGAGGGAGGGGGAGGCCGAAGGCCGGGGGTGGGTGAGGTGCGCAGGGCGAGGCGCGCCTCGTCCCTATGGGCCGCCCTCTGCGGAGACGGCGTCGGCGCAGGCCGACGCCTTGCTTGAGCCCCGATTTGAATCGGTGGCCGAAATGAACCGCCCCTACAGACCTCACCCCTTCTCCCTGTTTGTAACCTTTTGCCTTCCCCATCCGTCATACTATGCGGGCGAGGGGGACTCCACGGGGGGCACATGCGGGGTTCAGGATTCACCGAGGCAGAGGCCGAAGAAAAGGCAGCCGCACGGGAAGCCCGGTTTGACAGGCTCTTCCGGCAGTACCGCCAACCCATCGCCAGGTACCTGTTCCGCCTGGTAGACGACCCTGAGCAGGTGGAGGAACTGGCCCAGGAGGTCTTCCTGAAGGCCTACCGGGCCCTGGAGACCCTGCCCGAGGGGGCCAACGAGCGGGCCTGGCTCTACCGCATCGCCACCAACACGGCGTACGACGCCCTGCGGCGGAGGCAGCTGGTGCAGTGGCTCCCTCTGGGCCGACGGCACCGGGGGACTGCGGACCCCCAGCGGCTGGAGGAGCGCATCGCAGAGCGCGATGCGGTGCAGAGCGCCTTGGCGCGGCTGGCACCCCTGTACCGGGTGCCGCTCCTCCTCTATGCAGTGGAAGGGCTTTCGGTCAAGGAGATCGCGGACGTGTTGCAGGTGACTCCCAACACGGTCAAGGTGCGGATCTTCCGCGCCCGGCAGATGTTCCAAGAGGCGTATGAGGAGGGCAACCGGTGAACTGCGGCGAGGTCGCCCTGCGCCTGGCCACCTACCGTGACCTGGACCCCTACGAGCAGGCGGAGGTCCAGCAGCACCTGCGCGGTTGTCCCTCCTGCCGGGCGATGCTGGAGGCGTTCTGCGAGCAGGACCGCCTGCTCCGATCGCTGCCGGAAGCGCCCCTTTCTCCCGCGTTCGCCGACCAGGTGTGGGCCCGCATCCACCCCCGCCGGGCGTGGACGTGGGCCTGGCAGCCTGTGGCCGTGGCCCTAGTGGCCGTGATCCTGCTGGCCGGCCTGGTCGGGGGGACCGTCTATGCCTCGGCTGCAGCCCTCCCCGGGGACGTGCTCTACCCGATCAAGCGGATCAACGAACAGATCCAGTGGACCTTCGCCCTTGACGAAGAGGCCCGTGCCCGGCTGCGAGAGGGGCTGGCCGAGCGCCGGCGTGAGGAGGCACGCCAGGTGCTGGAGCAGAAGAGGCGAGTGCAGTGGCAGTTCGAGGGCGTGCTGCAAGGGGTGGGGGATGCTTTCTGGGTTGTGGATGGCGTGGACGTGCACCTCTGCGGGGGGGAGCCAACGCTGCCCCTGGTGGAGCCCGGCATGCAGGTGCGCCTGGACGTGGAGAGCCTGGGCGACCGGATCTGCCTGAGAGGGGCGCACGTCCTGCGCCAGCCACGACCTACAGCCACAGAGGACCTCTACCCCTTGCGGCCCCCCTCGCCCACTGCCTCGCCCACCTTCCCCGTGGCGAGCGCCACACCCACCCCGATGCCCTCAGGGACGCCGACCGTTGTGGGGCCTCAAGGCGCTCCAGGGGGGAGGGAGACCCAGCTCCCCACGCCGGAGCCCACCCGCACCCCCGGGCACCCGCAGACGCCCAGGGTGCAGCGGACGCCCACCCCCACGGAAGGGCCCGTGCGGACGCCCGGGCGCACCCTCCCGCCCCCGACGCCCACGGCGACGGCTACCCCCACGCCCACGCCGACAGCCAGGCCATCGCCCTGGGCCACCGTGCAGCCCGCCACCCCACAGCCGACGCGGACGCCCCCCAGGCCGCCCGTGCCCACCCGGAGGCCCACCCGGACGCCCCGGCCCTGGGTCACGCCGCCCACGCCCACCCCAACGCCCCAGGAGGAGCCCACGGCTACTCCCACGGGAGCGTCACCGAGGCCTACGGTGCGGCCTCCCTTCCCGCGCACGCCCCGGCCCACCCCGACCCCCACGGCCAGGCCCACCAAGGGGCCTCCGCCCACCCCCACTCCCGGCGTGTGGGACTCCCCGTTGCCCACGCCTACCAGGCGCCGCTAGGAGGGCCCATCGCCGTGGGATTTTCGCGGATCATCCGGCAAGCCTGTGAGCCGATCCCATCATCCGAGCCAACGAACAAGGAGAGAAAAAGGAGGTGTGAGCGATGAACAAGAGAACCTGGTTCCTGACCTTGTTGGTGGTGGCCCTGCTGGCCATGTCCAGCGTGCCGGCCTTCGCCGCGGGCGAGGAGCGCGGACGCCCCGTGTGGCGGCCCTTCACCCTCCAGGGCGAGTTGCGGGGCCTGGGCGAGTCGGCCATCCTCGTCCACGTCCTCCGCGGCGATGCCCCGGTCAGGCCGTACATCGGCAAGGCCCTCCTGGTGAAGGTGAACGACGCCACCAAGTACTACCGCCTGACGGAGGGAGGGCTGGAGGAGATCCAGTTTGCGGACCTGGCCAACTACCTGGGCTATCCCGTGGTCGTCTCCGGGCGGATGAAGACGGAGAACGGCCAGGACGAGTTCCTGGCCCAGCGCGTCTTGGTGCAGCGGCTGCGGCCCATCCCCTTCACGGCTCTGGGGAAGATCACCCAGATCAACGCCGACACCCTGTCCTTCAAGATGAGGGTCCAGTGGGGGACCGGCCCAGCACGGCCCCAGGTCTCGGCGGAGATTGAGGTCTTCACCACTGCAGACACGGAGTTCTACCGCCGCGACCCCGAAGCCGGCCTAGTGCCCATCACCTTTGGCGACCTCCGGGTGGGGGACCTCGTGCACGTCGGGGGGACCTTCTTCGCAGAGAAGTTCACCGCCCGCCGGGTGGTGGTCCTGCCGCCGCGGCCAATGCCCTTCACCCTCCTCGGCCAGATCACGGAGATCCCCACCACCGGAACGGACGCACGCGCCTTCACCGTGAAGGTCCGCTGGGGCACGGGCGCAGCCAGGGGCCTGCAGGACCAAGAGGTGGTGATCGTCACCACGGAAAGCACCCGGTTCTTCGCCTGCGAAGCCGGGGATTGCCAGGAGATCGGCTTTGACGACCTGGCTGTGGGGGACTGGGTGCACGTGGTCGGAAGGGCCCTGGAAGGCACCTTCACGGCCCGCGTGGTGGTGAGACGGGCTCCGCCTCCACCGGTCACCCCGTGACCCCCCGCCATGGCTGGTCGGCTCCACCCCGGAGCCGACCAGCCCCTTTTCACAGGCCCCCACTGCGCCGCCCGGGCTGGGCGCCCCGTGAATCGCCCCTACGGACCTCAGTTGCCCCCTGGCCCGGGGCGCTTCATGAGCCGCCCTGCCGCCACCTCCCCGCGTTGTCGCCCCCTTGCTCCCGTGGTATAATCCCGCCCGGAGGTCCGGGAGATGTTCTTTGATGAAGCCAAGATCTACGTGAAGGGGGGCGACGGGGGCAACGGTTGCCTCTCCTTCCGACGCGAGAAATTCGTGCCCTTCGGTGGCCCCAACGGGGGGAACGGGGGACCCGGCGGCGACGTCTACTTGGTGGTGGACCCGAACCTGAACACCCTGATCCACTTCAAGAAGAGGTCGCACTTCAAGGCTGGGCGGGGCGCCCACGGCCGCGGCAAGAACCAGACTGGCCGCCGGGGTGAGGACTGCCTCATCCCCGTGCCGCCGGGCACCGTCGTCTACGACGCCGAGACCGGCGAACTCCTGGCCGACCTGACGGAGCCCGGCCAGCGGGTCCTGGTGGCGGCTGGGGGCCGGGGCGGCCGGGGGAACGCCGCCTTCGCCACCCCCACCAACCAAGCCCCCCGCATCGCCGAGAAGGGCGAGCCCGGCCAGGAGCGCTGGCTGCGCCTGGAACTGAAGCTCATCGCCGACGTGGGCATCGTGGGCAAGCCCAACGCCGGCAAGTCCACCCTCCTGGCCGCCGTCACCGCGGCCAGGCCCAAGATCGCCGACTACCCCTTCACCACCCTGG
>DAOTYM010000405.1:0-5891 GCA_034434775.1 Anaerolineae bacterium
CACCAGGGTCGCCGCGGCCCGCTCCGCCACCCCTGGCCGCGCCCCCAGGAGGAAAATGGGCCACCCCTTCTGGGCAGCCCAGGCGCACATCCGCTGCATGGTGTCCACGCCTGCCACCCGCTCAGGGACCGGGTGCCCCAACATCCGGGAAGCCCACACGATGCCGTAGCCATCGGGGAGGGAGAGGGCCGCCGCGTTGAGGACCTCCCGGAAGGCGCGGTTCCGCCGGGCCTCCATGACGAACTCCGGGTTCACCGTCACCACCTGGAGCGGGCCACCTTCCGCCGCCAGGCGATCCAGGTGGGCCACCACCTCCTCGGCGCGCAGGCGGTGCACCCGCACCCCCAGGACCCAGACCTCCTCTGGCGCGTCCACCATCCCGCCTCACCCGAAGAGGTTGTCCAGGAACATCATCACCGCAAACCCGACCAGGACCCCCAGCGTCCCCTCCCGCTGGAAGCCGCGGCGGTGGGTCTCAGGGATCATCTCGTCGCTGACCACGTAGAGCATGGCGCCGGCGGCGAAGGCCAGCCCCACAGGGAGGAGGGGCTTCATTAAAGCGACTGCCGCCACCCCCAGGACGCCTGCGATGGGCTCGGCCAGGCCCGAGAGGGCGGCGTAGAGGAGCGCCCGGCCCCGGCTGTAGTTCTCCCGCAGGAGGGGAAGCGCCACTGCCAGCCCCTCAGGCATGTTCTGCAGCCCGATGGCGATGGCGATGACAGTCCCAGCCGCCACGTCGCCGCTCCCCATGCCCACCCCCACGGCCAGCCCCTCGGGGAAGTTGTGGAGGGTGATGGCCAGGATGAGGAGCCACACCCGCCGCAAGGAGGACCGGGGCCCCTCCGCTCCCCCGATGAAATGCAGGTGGGGAATGCGCTCATCCAGGACGAGGACGAAGCCGGCCCCTGCTGCCAGGCCCGCCAGCGCGACCCAGATGCCCCCCAACTCCACCGCTGGGACGAGGAGGCTGAAGGCCGTGGCCGCCAGCATCACCCCCGCGGCGAACCCCAGCATGGTGTCCAAGAGGCGGTCCGACACCCGCCGCAGGAAGAGGACCGGCAGCGCGCCGACGCCGGTCGCCAGGCCCGTGCCCAGCGTCGCCACGAGGCCCAGGAGGATCAGGTTCTCTGCCATGTGCACCTCCTCCTCAAGCCGAGAGGTTATCCGCGAGCGACGTCAGCACGTCCAGCACCTCCCGGGCCGCCCGCTCCCATGAGAAGGCCCTGGCCCGCTCTCGCCCCCGCGCGGCCAGGGCGGCGCGGAGGTCCGCATCCCGCGCCACCTGGGCCAGGGCCCCGGCGATCTCCTCCTCCGAGAGGGGATCCACCAGGAGCGCCGCGTCGCCGGCCACCTCGCCGCAGGCCGACGTGCGGGAGGCGACCACCGGCGTGCCGCAGGCCATGGCCTCCACCAAGGGCAGCCCAAACCCCTCGTACAGGGAGGGAAAGACGAAGGCCAGCGCCCCCGTGTACAGGGCCGGCAGGTCCGCATCCTCCACGTAGCCGGGGAAGACGACCGTTCCGGCCAGGCCCAGCCGCTCCACCTCCCGCACGAGGGCCTCGTGCTGCCAGCCCGGCTTCCCTGCCAGGACGAGGAGAGGCCGTGCCCCGTCCCCGTGCTCCTCGGCGGCGAAGCGGGCGTAGGCCCGCACCAGCCGCAGCAGGTTCTTGCGCGGCTTGAGGGTCCCTACGTAGAGGAAGTAGGGCTGCCGCACCCCGTACCGGGCAAGCACGTCCCGGATGCGCCCCTCGTCCTCCACCGGCGCCATCCCATCGCGCAGGCCAGGGTAGACGACGCGCACTTTCTCGGGCGGCACCCCGTAGTGCCGCACCAGGTCGTCCCTGGTGGTCTCCGAGAGGGCGAGCACCCGCGCCGCGGCGCGGCCGTTGAACCGCGTGCTCCAGTCCAGGTACCACCGCTCAAAGGGGGGATGGGCTTCAGGGAAGCGCAGGTATCCCAGGTCGTGCACGGTAACCACGCTGCGCCGCGGGTGCACCAAGGGGAGGACGTGGGCAGGCACGAAAAGGGCGTCCGGCGGGCACCGCACCATCTCCCAGGAGAGGCGCACGTGGGTCCACAGGCGCGGAAAAGGGATCACCCGCGCCTCCCAGCGCGCCGGGTCCGGGGCGAAGAGGCGCACGGCCTCCCCCTCCCGGAAGTACAGGCGGAAGCGGTGCGGCGCACCCAGGCGGAGCAGTTCCCGGATGAGGGAGAGGGAATAGGCCTCCGTGCCCGTGCCGCCCTCAGCCTGCACCCGGCTGGCATCCACCCCCACCAGCATGGCCCGCGGCCTCACCCCCCGCCCCGGCAGGCCTCTTCCAGCGCGGCGACCTTGCCGACGCGGCGCGCGTGGCGGCCCCCCTCAAAGGAGGTCGTCAAGAAGGTGCGGACCACGTCCAGGGCCACGCCCTCGCCCAGGACGCGCCCGCCCATGCACAGGATGTTGGCGTTGTTGTGGGCGCGGGCCATGCGGGCCGTGTAGGCCTCGTGGCACACCGCCGCGCGCACCCCCGGGACCTTGTTGGCTGCGATGGACATGCCGATGCCTGTCCCGCAGATGAGGATGCCACAGTCAAACGCCCCGCCCGCCACCGCCTGGGCAACCTTCCCAGCGAAGTCCGGGTAGTCCACCGAATCCTCGCTGTAGGTCCCGAAGTCGTGGACCTCGTGGCCCTCCGCCTCCAGGAACGCCCGCACCTGCTCCTTCAATCGGAATCCGCCGTGATCCGCACCGATGGCAATGCGCACGTTGTCCCCATCCCTCCTTCCTGACCTCTCCCCGGCTCCTTTCCCCTCTGGCAACGGAGAGGTGATAGGGGCGATTCGTGAATCGCCCCTACTAACCTCACCCCTGGGAAAGGGTGAGGTCCGATCCCTTCAGCCCCGGAGGCAGGATTGCACCTCGTCCCACGTGACCGGCCCGGGCCGCAGGACGCGCGGGGGGTCCACCGTCAGGTCCAACACGGTGGAGGGCTCCCCTCCGGGGCAGCGGCCCCCGTCCACCAGGAGGGGGATGCGCCCCTGCAGTTGGGCCAGCACCTCCTCCGCGGTGGCCGGCGAGGGATGCCCGCTCAGGTTGGCGCTGGTGACGGCCAGAGGCCGCCCGAAGGCCGCGATCAGGCGCAGGGCCACGGGGTGGGCCGGCATGCGCAGGGCCACGGTGTCCCCTCCCGCCCGCACCAGGGGTGGCACCTCCTCCCGCGCCCGCAGGACGAGGCTGAGGGGCCCCGGCCAGAAGCGCCGGGCCAGGATCTCCGCCGCGGCTGGGACCTCCCGCGCCACCGCCTCCATCTGGGAGGCTTCGGAAAGGAGCAGCGGGATGGCCTTCTCCGCCGGCCTCCCCTTGGCCTGGAAGAGGGCAGCCACCGCCTCTTCCCGCAAGGGGTCAGCCCCCACGCCGTAGACCGTGT
Source organism: Anaerolineae bacterium (assembly GCA_034434775.1). Lineage (GTDB taxonomy): Bacteria > Chloroflexota > Anaerolineae > DTPP01 > DTPP01 > DAOTYM01. Next base: position 3,411 of record DAOTYM010000405.1, read on the forward strand.
CCGTGGGGAAGGCCACGACGCCCCCCTCCCGCAGGACGGCCAGGGCCTCCTCCAGCCATTCGGGGGATGCGGCGGGGATCACCCTCGTCTCCATGGACCGCTCTCCTCCGGGATGGAAACCCTCACCTCCCCCACTGCACCGCCACCACCCGCCAGTGGCCCCCCAGGTCCCGAACACGTTCCACCTTCCAGCCGGGGAAGTGCCCGCGCAGGAGATCGCTCACGGCGTCGGCCTGGTCGTAGCCGACTTCCAGGAAGAGGGCCCCACCGGGCGAAAGGGCGCGCGCCGCCTGGGGCACGAGCCTGCGGTACGCCGCAAGGCCGTCTGGCCCGCCATCCAGGGCTGGGCGGGGCTCGTAGCGGGCGATCTCGGGTGCCAGCCGGTCCAGTTCCCCTGAGGGCACGTAGGGCGGGTTGGAGACGATGCAGTCCACCGGGCCTTCCACGGGCGCAAGCCAATCCCCCCGGGCGAAGCGGATGCGGTGCGCCACCCCCTGCTGGCAGGCGTTCTCCTGGGCCACCCAGAGGGCCTCCGGGCTCGCATCGGTGGCCCAGAAACGCGCCCACGGGAGTTCCCGGGCCAGGGCCACAACCACGGCTCCGCTGCCAGTCCCCACGTCCGCCACGGTGCCGCTCCAGGCGCGCCCGCCCCGCTCCAGGGCCCAGGCCAGGGCCCGTTCCACCAGGAGTTCCGTCTCCGGCCGGGGGATGAGGACCCCCGGCCGCACCTTCAGGTCCATCCCCCAAAAGGCCCGCCGCCCGAGGATGTGGGCCAGGGGCTCCCGCCGCGCCCGCCGCCCCACCAGACGGCGGTACGCCGCCCCCTGGGCCGGGTTCAGGGCTGCTTCCGGGTGCGCGAGGACGCGGGCGCGCGTCCACCCCAGCACCTCGCCCAGAAGGAGTTCGGCATCCAGGGCCGGGCTCTCGCACCCGGCCCCGCGGAGGACTTCCCGGCCCCACCTCAGGGCTTCGCCCACCGTCCGCCCCGGGCCTTCGGGGGCCGACCTTCCGACCGGTTCAGCCACCCGGAACCGCCTCGCCCAGTTCCCGCAGCCGCTCGGCCTGCTCCGCTGCGGCCAGTTCTTCTATGAAGGGATCAATCTCCCCGTCCAGCACGCTTTCCAACTGGTACAAGGTCAGGCCCACCCGGTGGTCCGTCACCCGGTTCTGGGGGAAGTTGTAGGTGCGGATCTTCTCGCTCCGCTCCCCGGTGCCGACCTGGGAGCGGCGTGCCGCGTCCACCTCGGCCTGCTGGCGCTGCCTTTCCATCTCGTAGAGGCGGGCGCGCAGGACGGCCAGGGCCCGGGCCCGGTTCTGCAGTTGCGAGCGCTCATCCTGGCAGGTGACCACCAAGCCCGTGGGCAGGTGGGTGATCCGCACGGCAGAGTCGGTGGTGTTGACGCTCTGGCCTCCGTGACCCTGCGACCGGAAGACGTCAATGCGCAGGTCGTCCGGGTCAATCTCCACCTCCACCTCGTCCACCTCCGGCAACACGGCCACGGTGGCGGTGGAGGTGTGGATGCGCCCGCTGGATTCCGTCACTGGCACCCTCTGCACGCGGTGGACGCCGCTTTCGTACTTGAGGCGCGAGTACGCGCCCTTCCCCTTGACCAGGAAGATGATCTCCTTGAACCCGCCGATGCCAGTGCGGTTGGTGTTGAGGACTTCCAGGTCCCACCCCTGGCGCTCCGCGTAGCGGCTGTACATGCGGAAGAGGTCCGCGGCGAAGAGGGCTGCCTCCTCGCCCCCGGCCCCGGCCCGGATCTCCATGATGACGTTGCGTTCGTCGTTGGGGTCCTTGGGGATGAGGAGGCGCTTGAGGCGCTCGTACAGTTCGTCCCGCCGGGCGGTGAGCCGGTCCACCTCCTCCTCGGCCAGGGCCCGCAGTTCTCGGTCCACGTCCTCCTCCAGGAGGCTGCGGGCTCCTTCCAACTGGGCGACGGTGTCCTTGTAGGCCCGGTACGTCTGGACCAGTTCCTCAATTTCCGCCTGTTCTTTGGCGTAGGCCGCGAGCCGGGCGTGGTCGGTGGCCACCTCCGGGTCAGCCATCAAGGTGTTCAGTTCTTCGTACCGCTTCTCCAAGAGTTCCAGCTTCTCCAACATCCCATCCTTTCACCTGGTCGGCCGCGGCCCTCGTTCCAGGCCGCGCCCAGAGTTCTCCTCTCTTCAGGCGGAGAAGCCGGCCCCCTACAAGAACCCGGTCACCCCATCCTCCCAGCGCCTGTTCCGCGCTTCGGGTCAAATATATGCGAAGATGGATGCGAAGTCAAACCCGCAGTTGCCGTTGCACCCAGCGGCGGAACCCGCTCTCAGGCGAACTGCGGGCCCCTCCGCGCCGATTTGTCGGCCTGGGCCATCCGTGCTACAATGCCCCTGCGGGCGACCAGCAGCCCTCGCGCCGCGCGGAAGGCAGGGACACCCAATGGCACAAGACGCTCCATCCCCACCCCCCCACCCCTCCGCGGAGGAGCGGGTCCGCCG